>JAXHTF010000018.1 GCA_034211275.1 Acidobacteriota bacterium | reverse complement strand
GTGCGGCTGGGCCATCGGGACCACGCTCTGGTGCTGGTGGTGCACCACATCGTCTCCGACGGTTGGTCTCAGGGGATCCTCTTCGAGGAGCTCGGGCAGCTCTACGGTGCTCTCACTGATGCTCTCACTGGTGCCCTCCCTGGAGCCTACAACGGCCCCGGGGATCCGGCTGGGGAGCCGATTCTTCCACCCCTGCCGGTGCAATACGCGGACTACGTACTGTGGCAGCGGCGGCGCTTGGAGGGGGACCGCCGGTCGCGGCAGCTCGAATTCTGGCGCCGCCGGCTGGAGCCCGTTCCCTGGACCCTGGAGCTGCCCACGGATCGGCCCCGGCCGGCGGTGGAGAGCCACCGAGGGGCGGCCCTGCCGGTGCGCCTGCCGGCGGCCTTGGTGCCGCGGCTGGAGCGCCTCGCCCGGGACCACGACGGCACCCTCTTCATGGTCCTCCTGGCAGCCTTCGGAGCACTTCTGAGCCGGCTGGCGGGGCAGGATGCTCTGTTGGTGGGGACGCCGGTGGCAGGGCGGCCCCGGCCCGAGCTGGAAGGTATCGTCGGGCTCTTCGCCAACACCCTGGCGCTGCCGGTGAATCTTGCTTCAGAAGCCGAGGCCGAGCTCACCGGTGCGGCGCTGCTGGCGCGGATGCGGGCCGCCGTGCTCGCCGCCTTTGAGCACCAGGAGTTTCCCTTCGAGGGGCTGGTGGCGGAGCTCAACCCGGAGCGCACCCGGGACCGCCATCCCCTCTTCCAGGTGATGTTGACGCTGCAGAACCTGCCGCCCCGCCATCAGTCGGCGGGAGACCTGGAGCTGGAGGCGCTGGAAGCCGCCACCGGGGCCACCCGGGTGGATCTGACCCTGGAGCTCACCCAGCAGGACAGCGAGGTCTTCGGCGTGCTGGAGTACGCCGCGGATCTCTTCGACGCCACCACCGTGAACCGCTGGTGGGGGCATCTGGAGCGCCTCCTGGGCGAGCTCTGCCGCCACCCTGGGGCACCGCTGGCAGAGCTCGAAGTGCTCTCTCCGACCCAGCGCCGGCAGCTGCTCGGGGAGTGGGGGGACGGTGGCTTGGAAACCAGATTGGAGACCCAACTGGTGCCGTGGCTGTGGCGGCGGCTGTCGGACGAGGCCCACGGCGCCGGCGTCACGGGACCCGACGGCGAGCTTTGGAGCGGCCCCGATCTGCTCCGCCGCGCGGAAGTCCTGGCGGCCCGATTGGTGAATCTGGGGGCCGGCCCGGAACGCGGTGTGGGCCTCTTCCTGCACCGCTCGCCGGCCTTGGTGCCGGCGCTGTTGGGGGTCCTGCGCTCCGGCAGCTACTACGTGCCCTTGGATCCAGCCTTCCCGCCGGAGCGCCTGCGCTTCATGGCCCAGGACGCCGGGCTGGCGGTGCTGCTGGTGGATGGGGAGGGCGACGATGCGGCAGTCCTGGATCTGCCGGCGGAGGTGCCACGGCTGGTGCTGGATCCTCAGGGAGGCTGCACCTCGACCGACGCCTCTGGGGCCCCGGGGGAGCTCCCTCCGCTCGAGAATCTGGACGGCGCGAGCCTCGCCTACGTGCTCTACACCTCCGGCTCCACCGGCCGGCCCAAGGGGGTGGAGGTGCCGCGGGGCGCCCTCGCCGCCTTCCTCGCCGCCATGGCCCAAGAGCCGGGCCTGGAATCCTCCGACGTGCTGGTGGCGGTGACCACCCTTTCCTTCGACATCGCCGGCCTGGAGCTCTTCCTGCCTCTGGTCTGCGGCTCCCGATTGGTGGTGGCCAGTAGACGCCAGGGGGCCACCGGCGAGGCGCTGGCGGAGCTGCTGGAAGAGAGCGGTGCCACCGCCCTGCAGGCGACGCCGGCCACCTGGCGATTGCTCCTGGAGGTCGAGGGCTGGACGCTGAGGAAGATCTTGAGCGGCGGCGAGGCGTTGCCGAGAGACCTGGCGGCGGCACTGGCGGCTCGGTTGTCGAAGGGGTTGAAGACGGGGCTGGAGCGGAGCTCGCCTGCGGAAGGCTCCGGCCCCGGCCTGTGGAACCTCTACGGTCCCACCGAGACCACCGTCTGGTCCGCTCGCCGGCGGCTGGCGTCGAACCCCTCAAATCTGGATCAGACCGTCACCGTCGGTGGCCCCATTGAAGGCACTCGCCTCTACGTCCTCGACCGCGGTTTCCGGCCGGTGCTGCCCGGGGCGCCGGGGGAGCTCTTCGTCGGCGGCGCCGGCGTCACCCGCGGCTACCGTAGCCGCCCGGCGCGCACCGCCGGCGCCTTCGTTCCCGATCCCCTGGGCGAGGAGCCCGGCGGGCGCCTCTACCGCACCGGCGACCGGGTGCGCTGGCGCGCCGACGGCCGGCTGGAGTTCCACGGCCGCTGGGACGCCCAGGTCAAGGTGCGGGGCTACCGCATCGAGCTCGGGGAAGTGGAGGCGGCCCTGGAAGCCCATCGGTCGGTGGCCCAGGCGGCGGTGAAGGTGGTGGACGGGGCAGATGCGGGCGCGCGGCTGGCGGCCTTCCTGGTGCCGGCGGACTCCGAAGAGACCCTGGAAGAGGCGGCTCTGCGTCGGGATCTGGGGGAGCGGCTGCCCGCCTACATGGTGCCGTCGAGCTTCACGGTGCTGGAGGAGCTGCCCCTCACCGCCAACCGCAAGGTGGACCGCCGGCGGCTGCCGGAGCCCGGCGGCGCGGGACTGGCCCGGGCGCCCCACTTGCCGCCCCGCACCCCCGACGAGGAGGCGGTGGCGGCGATCTGGAGCCAGGTGCTGGACCGGGACGAGGTGGGGGCGCTGGACGACTTCTTCCTCCTCGGTGGCCACTCGCTGCTGGCCACCCGGGTGGTGGCCCGGCTGCGGGAGAGCTTGGGCGTCGAGCTACCGGTGGCGACCCTCTTCGACGCCTCGACGGTGGAGGCCCTGGCTCTGCGGGTGGCGGAAGCGCGAGACGAGGCCCGAGAGGGGGGCGGAGCGGGCGGCGAGGAGGAAGTGCCCCTGACCGTGGTGCCGGCGGAGGAGCGTCGGCGCCTGCCGTTGTCCTTCTCCCAGCTGCGCCAATGGTTCCTCGACCAGCTGGAGCCCGGCACCCCGGCCTACAACCTGCCCACCGCCGTGGCCCTGGTAGGAGATCTGGACGAGGCCGCCCTCGAACGGGCCCTCCAGGCTCTGGTGCAGCGCCACGAGATCCTGCGCACCCGCTTCGTGGCGGCGAGCCCGGAGCCGGTGCAGGTGGTGGAGGAAGATTTCGAGCTGCCGCTGCATCGCTTCGACCTGCGGCCGCTGCCGCCGGCGGAGCGGGAGGAGGCCTTCCGGCAACGGGCAGAAGAGGAGAGCGCCCACTCCTTCCGCCTCGACGAGCTGCCGCTGCTGCGGGCGGCGCTGGTGCGCATGGAGGAGCAGGAGTGGCGACTGCTGCTGACGGTGCACCACATGGTCACCGACGGCTGGTCCTTCGGTATCTTGCTGCGGGAGGTGGCGGAGCTCTATGGGGCGATCGTGGAAGCGCAAAACCCCGCCGCGGCGCTGCCCCCGCTGCCGCTTCAATACGGCGACTACGCCAGCTGGCAGCGGCGGCGGTTGCAGGGGGAGCGCCTCGAGGCGGAGCTGGACTTTTGGCGCCGCAGCCTGGCGGACGGCGGCTCGCCGCCCCTGGCCCTGCCCACGGACCATCCCCGGCCGGCGATGCAGAGCTTCCGCGGAGACCAGATCCCCTTCGTGGTGGAAGGGCCGCTGCGGCGCCGCTTGGAGGAGCTGGCCCGCCGCCACGCCGGCAGCCTGCACATGGTGCTCACCGCGACCCTGGAGGCGCTCTTCTACCGCTACACCGGCCAGACCGACCTCACCGTCGGCACCTTCGTCGCCGGCCGCACTCGGCCGGAGCTGGAGGGCCTCATCGGCTTCTTCGTCAACACTCTGGCGCTACGCACCCGCTTCGCCCCGGACGCGCCCTTCGAGGAGCTTCTGACCGGCGTTCGGAGCACCACCCTGGGGGCCTACAACCATCAGCAGATTCCCTTCGAAAAACTCCTGGAGGAGGTGCAGCCGGAGCGGGACATGAGCCGCACGCCCCTCTTCCAGGTCATGTTGGTGCTGCAGAACGTGCCGGTGAGCAAGAGCCTGGAGGTGCCCGGCGTCGAGCTGCGTACCGCCGAGGCGGGGCATCTGGGGCGCGCCAACTTCGATCTCACCTTCTGGATCTTCGAAACCGTGGACGGCCTGCGGGGGCAGCTGGAGTACAACCGCGACCTCTTCGAGCCGGCGAGCGTCGAACGCTTCCTGGCCCACTACCAGGCTCTGCTCACGGCGGTGGCGGAGGAGCCCGGGGCACGGCTCTCCCGCCTGCCGCTGGTGGCGGAGGCGGAGCGGCGCCAGCTGCTGGAGGAGTGGAATCGGCCGCTGGTGCCTCGGGAGCCTGAGGCCGCGTCCGGGACGGTGGTGGAAGCTTGGTTCCGCCGGGTGCAGGAGGCGCCGTCGCTGCCGGCGCTGCGGGAAGGATCTCGGCGGCTGACCTACGGCGAGCTGGCCACCGCAGTGCAGCGGCTGGCGGCGCGTCTCGCCGACGCCGGGGCCGGGCCGGAGACGGTGGTAGCCCTCTCCTTCCCCCGCGGCGTCGAGCAGATGGTGGCGGTGCTGGCGACCCTGGCGGTGGGAGCCGCCTACGCGCCGCTGGACCCGGCGCTGCCACCGCGGCGGTTGGAGGCGATGGTGGAGGATTCCGGCGCGCGGCTGCTGCTGATCGGCGCAGCGCAAGAGCCACCGCTGGCCGCCGACTTCCTCGAAGAGCGGGGGCTCGCGGTGCTGGCAGTGGGGGACGAGGATTCCCGCGAGGTTCCGATGGAGAGGGATTGGCGGCCGGTGGCGCCGGACCCTCAGTCTCTGGCCTACATCATCTTCACCTCCGGCTCCACCGGCCGCCCCAAGCCGGTGGGAATTTCCCACGGCGCCCTCGCCAACCACACCGCCGACGCCGTCGCCACCTATGGTGTGGGAGCGCAGGATCGGCTGCTGCAATTCGCCTCCCTGAGCTTCGACGCCAGCGCCGAAGAGATCTATCCGGCCCTCACCACCGGTGCCGAGCTGGTGCTGCGGGACGAGGAGATGCTGGCGACGCCGGGGGACTTCCTCGCCGCCTGCGGTCGGCTGGGGATTACCGTGCTCAACCTCCCCACCGCTTACTGGCACGCGCTCACCGCCGACGGCGGAACGCTGCCGGAGTGCGTGACGCGGGTGATCATCGGCGGTGAGAAGGCGCGGGTGGATGCCCTGGAGGCCTGGCAGGAGCGCCATGGGGAAAGCTCGGCGCTGTACAACACCTACGGCCCCACCGAGGCGACGGTGGTGGCGGCGCGGTGGCAGGCCGACGGAGACACGGACTTGGCGGCGGAGGTGCCCATCGGCCGGCCGCTGGGCGGCTGCCGCCTCTACGTCCTGGACCGCGACGGCGAGCCCCTACCGGTGGGGGTGCCGGGGGAGCTCTACATCGCCGGCGCCGGCCTTGCCCGGGGGTATTTGGGCCGCCCCGGGGACACCGCTCGGGTCTTCCTGCCGGATCCCTTCGGCGCCGCGGCGGGGGCGCGGCTGTACCGCACCGGCGACCTCGGCCGCTGGCGTCACGACGGCCTGCTGGAATGCCTGGGCCGCCAGGACCACCAGGTCAAGGTGCGGGGCTACCGCATCGAGCTGGGGGAGATCGAAGCCTGCCTGCGGGCGGAGACGGCGGTGGCGGAGGCGGTGGTGGACGTGCGGAGGACGGCGGATTCGAGCCCGGAGGCTGCCTCGGCGCGGCTGGTGGCGTGGGTGGTGCCGGCGCCGGAAGCTTCCCAAGAAACCACCCAGCTCGATGCCGACGCCCTCCGCGAGGCTCTGCGGCAGCAGCTTCCGGAGTACATGCTTCCGGCGGTCTTCGTGCCCTTGGACGAGATGCCCCTGACCACCGCCGGCAAGGTAGATCGCCGGGCGCTGCCGGATCCCGACCCCGCCGCCCGCACCACAGGCCGTGAGTTCGTGGCACCGGAGACGCCGTCGGAGCAGACCCTGGCGGCGATGGTGGAGGAGCTCCTGGGGGTCGAGGGGGTGGGGATCTACGACAGCTTCTTCGACCTCGGCGGCCACTCCATGCTGGCGACTCAGTACCTCTCCCGCATCCGCGACGCCTTCGAGGTGGAGCTGCCCCTGCGCACCCTCTTCGAGGCACCCACCGTGGCCTCCCTGGCGGTGAGCGTGGAGGAGGCGATCCTGGCGGAGCTGGAAGCGCTGGAGGCTCTGCTGGAGGACGAGGAAGACGATGAGGGGATGCAGGGCTGATGAGCTCGCGGGATTCCTCTACGGCGGCACCGACGGCGACCTCCAGCGTCGCCGAGGCGGCCCATGCAGACTGGACCGCCGAGCGGTGGTCCGGGGAGCCGATCCACCAGATCGTAGCTCGCCATGCTCGGGACCGGCCGCGGTCGACGGCGGTGTGCTGGATCGGAGAGGACGGTGCCGAGTACACCTGGACCTACCAGCAGCTGGACCGGTGGTCGACGGCCTTCGCGCGGCATCTGGCTCGAAGCTTCACCGGCGATCCGGAGCCCCGGGTAGGGGTTCTGCTACCGCCGGGACCGGCACGCATCGGTGTTATGCTGGCCATCTGGAAAGCCGGCGGGGTCTTCGTGCCCATGGAGCCGGAGGATCCTCCCCACCGGCTGCGCATGCTGGCTTCGGACGCCGGGGTGCAGACGCTGGTGGTGGACGGCGAGGGGGTTGCTCCGCAGGTCGTCGCTGAGGTCAGCGCCGCCGCTGGGCTGGCTACGGAAGGGGTTCTGGACCTCTCCTCCCTCGAGGTCGCGAAGCTTTTGGACAGGGACGAGCCTGCGGAGAGCAGCGCCGATGCCGCGTTGCCGGAGGAGACCGATCCCGCCCGTCTGGCCTACATTTTCTTCACTTCCGGCTCCACCGGCCGTCCCAAGGGAGTGGCCATTCCCCACGGCGGCATCGCCTGCTATTGCGCGGCGGTGCGCCAGACCTACCCTATGGGCGAGGCGGATCGGGCCCTGATCATGGGCTCCTACTGCTTCGATCTTTTCCTCCAGCAGGCGCTGCCCAAGCTCACCGCCGGGGTCGGGCTGGTCCTGAGCGGGGCGCCGCCCTGGGCTCCGGAGGAGCTCTTGGACCGCGTCATCGAGCACGGCATCACCATCGCGGAGGTGACCACCGCCTATTGGCAGCAGTGGGCTCAATTCCTGCCGCTGATGGAGACAGACGGTGAGTCGGCGGCAGGACGGTCCACGAATCACCCCTTGCGGCTGGTCTCCACCGGCGGCGACGCGATGTCCGCCTCGGCGGCCCGGCGCTGGCACCGGACGGTGCTCCGCGGCGTGCCGGTGGCCAACATCTATGGCCCCACCGAGGCGGTGGTCAGCGCCACCCAATATCCGGTCCGCGCCGAGACCGTCGAGGTGGACTGCGCCGAACGCACTCCCATCGGCAAGCCCTGGCCTCTGCGCAAAGTTCTGCTCCTCGACGAACGGGGGCTGCCGGTGCCTCCGGGAGAAGTGGGGGACATCGGCTTGGGTACCGAATCCGCTCCCGGTCAGCACCTGGCTCGGGGCTATTGGTGCCGGCCCGCCCTCACCGCGGAGCGCTTCCGGCCCGACCCCGAGAGCGAGATCCCCGGAGCTCGGATCTACCTCACCGGCGACCTCGGCAGCTTCCGCTCCGGTGGGCTACTGGACTTCCATGGGCGGCGGGACTTCCAGGTCAAGCTGCGGGGCTTTCGCATCGAGCTGCAGGAGATCGAAGCGGAGCTGATGGAACACCCGGCGGTAGGGGAGGCGGCGGTGCGGGTGTGGTCCCCCGAGTCGAGAGAAGGGTCTGGGAATCGAAGAGAGAGCGGTGAGCTGACCCGAGAGCGGCTGGTGGCCTACGTGGCTCCGGCTCGGGGCCAGGTGCCCCTGGAGGAAGGACTGGCCGAGACACCCGCGGCGGAGGACTCGCTGCTGGTGACTCTGCGTCACCACCTGCTGGAACGGCTGCCGGGGTACATGGTGCCGGCGGTTTTCGTCTTCCTCGACGAGCTGCCTCAGAACAGCGTCGGCAAGCTCGACCGCCGCGCCTTGCCGGATCCGTCGCCGGAGGCGCTACATCGCTCCGGGGCCGGCCAGCGACCTCGGGACAGCGCCGAGGAGTTGGTGGCAGAGATCTTCCGAGACGTGTTGAGTCTGGATGATGTGGCGGTGGACGAAAACTTCTTCGACCTGGGGGGGCATTCGCTGCTGGCGACGCGGGTGATGGCGCGGGTGCAGAGCACCTTCGGCGTCGATATGACCCTGGAGGAGCTCTTCCAGCGGCCGACGGTGGAGGGGTTGGCGCGCACTGCCACCGCCGCCCGCCGCGGCCGCACCCTGCCGCCGCTGGAGCCCGGCCCCTCGGACGAGGGGCTGCGGGACGACGCCCCGCCTCTCTCCTACACCCAGGAGCGCTTCTGGCTGCTGGCCCAGATCCACCGCGGCACCAGTCAATACTGCCTGCCCTACGCTCTGGAGGCCCGGGGTGAGCTGAGCACGCGGGCTTTGGAGGTGGCCCTCGAGCGTCTGCTCCACCGCCACCGGGTGCTGCGGGCGGTGTTCCCGGCGCGGGACGGCAAGCCGGTGCAGCGCATCCGGCCGGCAAGCCCCCTGCGCTTGCCCATCGTCGACCTCTCTCGTCTCGCGGCCGGGATTGAGGATCGAGCCGAAGATCGGGCCGAGGTGGAAGCGCGGGCTCTCGCCGCCGCCAACGCCCGGCTGCCGTTGGACGTGGAAGCTGGCCCCCTGACCCGCTTCGCCGTCCTACGGTTGAACCGCCGGTGTCACGTGGTGCTGCTCAATCAACATCACATCGTCGCCGACGGTTGGAGTCTGGGGGTGATGATCGAAGAGATCTCCGCCGTCTACAACGCCCGGCTCCGGCAGCAGGAACCGGAGCTGCGAGAGCTACCGGTGCAATATGAGGATTACGCCCGCTGGCAGCGCAGCTGGCTCGACGGCGAGGCGTTGGAGAGCGAGCTGGCAGCGTGGCGACAGCTGCTGGGGGAGCAGGTGCCACGGCTCCAGTTGCCGGGCATGGGGGGCGCGCAGGGTTCGGCTCTGGAAGCCTTGGAGCGCTCCGTGCCACAGGAGCTGGAAGCGCGGCTGCAGCGGCTGGGGCAGACCCACGGAACGACCCTCTTCATGACCTGTCTGGCAGCTTTGGGAGCGGTGTTGGGGCGCTGGGGACGGGAGCAGAAGGTGGTGGTGGGGACGCCGGTGGCGAATCGCCAGCGGCAGGAGGTGGAGGGGTTGATGGGCTGCTTCGTCAACACCCTGGTGATGCCGGTGGACTTGCACGGCGATCCGGCGGTGGCGGAGCTGCTGCGCCGGGTGCGTCGCTCCACCCTCACCGCCTATGCCCATCAGGATCTGCCCTTCGAGCGCCTGGTGCAGGCCTACAACCCCGACCGCGGCGATCTCAACCCCCTCTTCCAGGTCTTCTTCACCGTTCAGAGCCTGGAGCTGCCCCAGCTGCGGCTCAGTGGTCTGGAGGTGGAGCCCTTGGGCACCGGCGGTGCCGGCGGCAACGCTCGCTTCGATCTCTGCCTGGTGATCAGCCAGACCGAGGCGCGGACCGCCGCGGTGCTCAGTCACCGCAGCCTGCCGCCGGCGGTGGCGGAGGGGATCTTCGACGACTTCTTCCGGGTCTTGGAAGAGCTGGCGACGGCTGCCGATGAAAAACAGGCTGAGGACTATCTGGAGGAGCTTGCCCTTAGCCGGCTGCCGTTGATTGACGACGAGGAGCTGGAGCGCCTGCACCAGGCGGAGACCGCCGGCGCCGGGTCGGCCGAGGCGAAGCCGGCCCAGTCCGACCAGCTCGCCCAGCCCGCCCAGGAGGCCGACGCCGCGGAGAAGCGGCGGCGGGAAGCGAAGCGGGTGGCGGATCGCCGCAGCAAGCTGGCGGCCAAGCTCGACAAATTGCCGCCGGCTTTGCGGGCGAAATTCGAAAAGCGGCTCCAGGGAGCTCCCGACTCACCCGGCTCACCCGACTCACCCGACTCACCCGACTCACCCACCGTAGCCTCCGGGCCTCGGCGGTCGCAGGAGGTGTCTGAGGAACCCTCCGCTGAGGCCGGAAAGGCTCCCACAGCAGTTCCTCGGGAGGGGGAGATCCCTCGTCGGCAGACCGGCGACCGGGCGCCGCTGAGCTTCGCCCAGGAGCGGCTGTGGTTCCTGGACCGGCTGGAGCCGGGCTCCGCCACCTACAACATTCCCCTGGTGGTGCCGTTTCCCAAGGCTCCGCAGGTGCGGCCTTTGCTGCAGGCCCTGGCCGCGGTGACGGCGCGCCACGAGGTGCTGCGCACGACCTTCTTGTCCCCGCGGGATGCCAGTTCCCAGGCCGAAGGCTCCGGGGCGGCAGACTCCGGGGCAGCGGTGCAGATCATCCACCCCGCCGATGCGGCCCTCCCGAACTTGCCGCTGGTGGATCTCTCCGGGCTGCCCGCCGCTGGGGCGCAGGCGGCGGACCAGGCCTTGCGGCAGGCCGATGCTCTGGGCGCTTTCGATCTCCAGCACGGCCCCCTGCTGCGCGCGCGGCTCCTGCTGCTCCCCGGCGGCGGCGCTGAGCTGCTGATCAACCTGCATCACATCGTCTTCGATGGCTGGTCGTCGCCGATCCTGGCGCGGGAGCTGGAGGCGCTCTACCTGGAGCACGCGGGGGGACCGCCGGCGCGGCTGCCGGAGCTGCCGATTCAATACGGTGACTACGCCGCCTGGCAGCGCCGCTGGCTCCAGGGCGATCGGCTGGAGGCTCAGCTCGGCTATTGGCGGCAGCGCCTGGCGGAAGCACCGCCGGTCCTCGAGCTGCCCACGGACCACCCGAGGCCGCCGGTGCAGACCTACAGCGGATCCCAGGTGCGGGTGGAGCTGCCGGCTTCGGTGGGGCGCGGACTGGCGGCGCTATGGCGGCGCCCCGGGGTCACCGACTTCATGATCCTGCTGGCGGCCACCTACCTCTTCCTCTTCCGCTTGACCCGCCGCCGGGATCTGCTGGTGGGCACCGCCATCGCCGGCCGCAACCGCAGCCAGCTGGAAGCGCTCATCGGCTTCTTCGTCAACACCCTGGTGCTTCGCACCGCGACGGACGGCTCGAAGAGCTTTCAGCAGCTGCTGGATGCGGTGCGGGAGACCACTCTCGGTGCCTACGAGCATCAGGATTTGCCCTTCGCCCGGCTGGTGGAGGAGCTGCAGCCGGAGCGGGATCCGGGCTACTCACCATTCTTCCAGGTGATGCTGGTGGTGGAGGAGGCGGCGGCGCAAGCCGGCATCGAGACGACTTGGATGTTGGCGAAATTCGATCTGACGGTGGTTTTCGAGCACCACCGCGCCGCTGCCGACTCCGACGATGGAGGAGCCGAGAGGTGGTCGCTGATCCTCGACTACAACACCGACCTCTTCGACGCCACCACCGTCACTCGCTGGGCAGGAGGATTGAGCCGGCTGTTGTCTGCGGCGCTGGAGTCTCCCGAGCGCTCTCTCGGCGAGCTGCCGTGGCTCAGCCGGGCTCAGCGGCATCAGCTGCTGGCTGAGTGGAACGACACCGGTGCCGGCGATGGGACGGCGCTGGTGCCGGACCTGGTCGTCGAGCAAGCGCGGCGGCATCCCGACGGGACGGCGCTGGTGTTCGGAGACGAGGCCTGGAGCTACGGTGATCTGGAGCGCTGGAGCCGCCGGTGGGCGCAGGCGATGGCAACCTTGGGAGTGCGCGGCCAGGTGGTGGTGCTGTCGATTCCGCGGACGCCCCTCTTCATGGCCGCGGCGCTGGCGGTATTGCGGGCCGGTGGTTGCTATGCCTTCCTCGACCCCTCGTGGCCCTTCCAGCGGGGCCGGACCCTGGTGGACGACAGCGACTGCCCGTTGGTGCTCACCACCACGGACTTGGCTTCCCGGGTTCCCGAGGGACCGGTCGTCTGGGCGGTGGACGAGCCGGTCCCGTCTCTTTCGGAGTCCTCGGCGGAGAGTGGGGATCTGCCATCCATCGATCCTCGCGACCTGGCCTATGTAATCTACACCTCGGGCTCCACCGGCAAGCCCAAGGGGGTGGCGGTGACCCACGGCGGGCTCGCCAACCTGATGGCCTGGGTTCGCGACCTGCACCGCCTCGAGCCCGGTGAGCGATCGTCCCAGATCGCTTCCTTGAGCTTCGATGTGTCGGTCCTGGAGACCTGGAAGGCGTTGACCTCGGGAGCCGAGATGCACCTGGTGGCGGAGGAGTTGCGGCTGGATCCGGTGGCCCTGTCGAAGTGGGTCGAGAAGCAGGGAATTCACTCCTTCTTCGCCCCGACTCCCATCGCCGAGCAGATCTTCCAGCTGCCGGCCTCGAGCTTGACCTCCGTGCGCATCCTCACCACGGGGGGTGAGCGTCTCGACGGCTGGCCCCAGGTAGGCGCTTCCTACCGTACGGTGGACTACTACGGTCCGGCGGAGGCCGCGGTGGTGACCAGCTCTCGTACCGTCGAGCCCCGAGGCTCCGGTGCGGTGCACAACATCGGCCGGCCTCTGCCGGGGCTGCGCGCCTGGGTGGCGGCGCCGGATCTTCGTCCAATGGCTCCTGGGACGGTTGGAGAGATCGTCGTCTCGGGGATCGGCGTCAGCCGAGGCTACGTCGGCCAGCCCGGTCTCACCGCTGAGCGCTTCGTTCCCGACCCCACGGCTCCAGAGTCTGGTGCCCGCCTCTATCGCACCGGCGACCTGGGCCGGACCATGGTGGACGGTCGCTTGCGCTACGAAGGCCGCCAGGACCACCAGGTCAAGCTGCGCGGACTGCGCATCGAGCTCGGGGAGATCGCCGCCCAGCTGACCGCTCACCCCGCGGTGCTTCAAACGGAGATCTTGCTGTGGGGCGCCGCGGGTCTGGGGGAAGGTGATCTGCGCCAGCTGGTCGCCTATGTGGTGGCCGCCGAGACCGAGGACTTTGCCCAGGCCGAGGATCCGCAACCGTTGATCGCTTGGTTGCGGGAACGATTGCCAGAGTACATGGTGCCCACCGCTTGGGTCTTTCTCGAGGCCCTGCCTCTCACCGTCAACGGCAAAACGGACCGCCGAGCCCTGCCGGCTCCGACGGCTCCCAAGGCTTCCGCCGTCGAGGGCTGGCGCTCACCGGAGGAAGAATTGGTCGCCCAGGTCTGGGAGCAAGTTCTGGGGCGCCCGGTCGTCGATGCCGGCAGTGACTTCTTCACCCTCGGGGGGCACTCCCTGTTGGCGACTCAGGTCGTGGGCCGATTGGAGCAGGTGCTGGGCTGCGAGATGACGCTCCGCCGCTTCTTCGAGGCTCCGACGGTGCGCGGGTTAGCGACGGCGATTCAGGATCTGCGGGCCGCGGGAACGGCTTCCGCGGCGCGGCGGCCTCCGCTGGCTCCCCAGCCTCGGGAAGGCGCAGGCTTCGAAGGCCCTCTCTCCTTCGCCCAGTCGCGGCTTTGGTTCCTCGATCGGTTGGAGGCTCCCGACAGTCCCGGCCGAGCCGCCTACAACATTTCTCTGGCTCAGGATCTGGACGAGACGCCCTCAAATCAAGATCTGGAGCGTGCCTTGAGATGGCTCATCGAACGCCACGAGAGTCTGCGCACCACCTTCGCCGAGCGGGACGGCGAGCCGGCGCAGGTGGTGCATCCGCCGCCGAGCCCAGCCTCGGGATCGGGGCGGCCCTTCCGGCTGCCGGTGGTGGATCTCGGGAGGCTGGGCGAATCTCCCCTCGGTGACCGTGGGGAAGCCGAGGCGCGGCGCCTGGAGGAGCTTGCCGGCACCCTGCCCTTCGATTTGGAGCGCGGCCCGCTGCTGCGAGGGTTGGTCCTACGCCGGCGCCAAGGCTCTCCCCGAAGACTGCTCCTGACCCTGCACCACATCGTCTCCGACGGCTGGTCCATGGGGGTCCTGCAGCGGGAGGTGCAGACTGCTTGCGAGACCTTGGCGGCCCACGGCCGGTTGCCGAAGGAGGGAGAGATTTCTCCGTTGCCGGTCCAATACCCGGATTACGCGCTCTGGCAGCGTAGCTGGCTGCGGGATGAGGAGCTGGAGCGGCAGCTGAGCTTCTGGCGCGACGCGTTGGAGGACGCTCCCGTCGAGTTGGAGCTGCCTCGGGACCGCCCCCGGCCGCCGGTGCAGGACACTCGCGGCGCTGCCATCGAGCGGCGCCTGGGAGGGTCGTCGGCGGATCTCGGTGGCCGCCTGGACGCCGTCGGCCGGCGCTGCGGCGCCACCGCCTTCATGGTGGTGACGGCGGCGGTGGGAGCGCTCTTGGCGCGGGCCGCGGTGCAGCCCGAGGTGGTGTTGGGTACGCCGGTGGCCGGGCGTCGGCACCCGGCGCTGGAAGATCTCATCGGCTTCTTCGTCAACACCCTGGTGCTGCGGATCTCTCCGGCCTCGGCGCGGACCTTCCAGCGACTGGTGGAGCAGGTCCGCCCCCACGCCCTGGACGCCTACGCCCACCAGGACCTGCCGTTCGAGAAGCTGGTGGACGAGCTGGGCATCGAGCGCTCCCTGACCCGGCCTCCGCTCTTCCAGGCGATGGTGGTGTTTGAAGACGGGGGGGAGGAGTCGGAGGACGCACTACAGCCGGCGGGAGGGCGTGTTCTGGCTCCACCGCGGCCGGCGGCGGCCAAATTCGACCTCAGCCTGTCGGTGGAGCGCCGTGGCAAGAGTCTGACCGCCCGCGCCGAATACGCCATCGCCCTCTTCGACCCCACCACCATCCACCGCCTGCTGGGGCAGCTGGACCGGCTGCTGACAGCGGTGCTCGAAAAGCCCGAGGCTGAGCTCTATGACCTGCTGCTGCTGACTCCGGCCCAACGACATCAGCTGGCGGTGGAGTGGGCTCAGGGCGAGCCTTCGAGGCAGATCGAGCCCGGCGATAGCCTGCACCGGCGATTCTTCGCCCAAGCCCGCCGGACCCCCGACGCCGAGGCTGTGGTCTGGAAGACCGAGACCTGGACCTACGACCAGCTGGCCGCCGAGGTCGAGGACCTGGCCCATCGGCTGAAGGCTCTCGGAGTCCACCGCGGCTCCCGGGTGGCGGTGAGCCTGGAGAGGAACCCTCGCCTGGTCGTGGCCCTCCTGGCGACCCTCACCGCCGGCGCAGCCTACGTGCCGGTGGATCCCAGCTATCCCCTGGAACGGCGTCGGCTGATGGTGGCGGATTCGGGGGCGGTGCTGGTGCTGCTGTCGGGCTCTCCGGAAGATGAGAAAGGCGAAAATTCCTACCCGATTCCGGCGCTGTTGATGCCGGAAACCGTTGGAAATAAAGCTCCTTCCAAGGGTGGTACCCACTTGTTGGTTCCGCCCGAGGCGAGGGCTTCAGAAGGTGGTACCCACTTGTTGACGGGCCCCTTTTTGACGGGCCCTGGGACGGGGGTTTCAGAAGGTGGTACCCACTTGTTGGATGGCCCTTCTCAGAGGGGTGGTACCCACTTGTTGGATTCCTCGTTGGGTTCGTTGGGGGTTGAGGCTGGAGAGGGGGATCTGGCCTACCTGATCTACACCTCCGGCTCCACCGGCAAGCCCAAGGGCGTGGCCATCGAGCACGGCAGTGCCCTGGCCATGCTCGATTGGGCGGAGGGAGTTTTTGCGGCGCCGGAGCTGGCCGGGGTGTTGGCCTCGACATCCATCAGTTTCGACCTGTCGGTCTTCGAGCTCTTCCTGCCGCTCACCCGGGGCGGGACGGTGGTGTTGGTGGGGGATGCTCTGGAGTTGGCGGGAGAGGAGACGGTGGCAGGGGAGGTCGAGGTGACGCTGATCAACACCGTGCCTTCGGTGATGGCGGAACTGCTGCGGGTGGGAGCGGTGCCGGCGTCGGTGCGGACGGTGAACCTGGCGGGGGAGCCGCTGCCCCAGCCGCTGGTGGATCAGCTCTTCGCGTTGGGCACCGTGGAGCGGGTATGGAATCTCTATGGACCGTCGGAGGATACGACCTACTCGACCTTCGCTGCGATGCGCGCCGGCGAGGAAGGACCGGTGCCTATCGGGCGGCCGGTGGCGGGAACTCGGGCGGACGTGGTGGGGCCGGACTCTCCAGGCGAAAGCGGAGACCATCTTCCCCTGGGCTCGCCGGGGGAGCTCTATCTCGCCGGGGCCGGGGTGACGCGGGGTTATTGGGGACGGCCACGGTTCACCGCGGAGCGCTTCTTGCCGGACCCGCGGGCCGAGGAGCCGGGAGGACGCCGCTACCGCACCGGGGATCGGGTGTGCTGGAACCGCTGGGGCGAATTGGAGTACTTGGGCCGCCTCGACCACCAGATCAAACTCCGGGGCTTCCGCATCGAGCTAGGGGAGGTCGAGGCCGCCTTGACCTCCCTGCCGGGAGTGGAGGAGGCGGCGGTGACGGTGCGCGGAGAAGGCGGTGGCGCTCGGCTCGTGGCCTATTTTGCCGGCGAGGGAGACGAGGGGGAGCTCCACGGCGCCTTGGCGCAACGTTTGCCGGAGCACATGGTGCCGGCCTCCTGGGTTCACCTGCCGGCGCTGCCCCGCACCTCCAACCGCAAGATCGACCGCCGGGCGCTGGCGGCCATTCCGCTGGCTTCCCAGGAGACGGAGCCCGACACGACCCATCCTCCCCGGGACGAGCTGGAAGCCCGGCTGCTGGAGGTCTGGTGCCGGCTGTTGGAGCGCGACGACCTGGGGGTGCGCTCCGACTTCTTCGCTTCCGGCGGCCATTCCCTGCTGGCGGTGCGGCTGGTGGCCCAGGCGGAGCAGGCCTTCGGGCAACGGCTGCCGCTGACCAGCATCTTTCAGCACCCGACGGTGGAGTCGCTGGCGCAGCGTCTGCGGTCTTCCTCGGGATCCGATAGGTCGGCTCGGGAATCGCTGGTTCCTCTGCAGATTGCCGAGGAGTCTTCCGCTCCACCCCTCTTCTTGGTGCATCCTGTGGGAGGGACGGTGTTCTGCTACCAGCCTCTGGTGCGGGGATTGTCTGACGATTTGCCCGTCTATGGCCTGCAGACTCCGGACGATCTGCTGGTGGAGGAGGGCTCGGGACGGTTGGAGCGCATGGCGGAGCGCTACCTGCAGGAGGTGCATTCGGTGCAGCCCGAGGGGCCGTATCGGCTGGCGGGCTGGTCCATGGGCGGATCGGTGGCCTGGGAGATGGCCCGGCGCCTGCGGGAAGCCGGCGAGGAGGTCGAGTTTCTAGCCCTCCTCGACGTCGGAGCGCCACCCACCGCCGAGAGCCTGCGGGATCCGGAAGAGGCCGAGCTCCTGCGCGCCTTCCTCACCGACCTGGCCGGTGGAACCTTCCCATCGGTTCTCGAGGAGGTGCTGGCGGAGCCCGGCGAGGGCGAACCGTCCTGGCTCGCCCCGCTGCTGGAGCTGGCCCGGGCCGAGAGCCTGCTGCCCCCGGATGCCGGAGAAGCGGAGATCCTCCGACTCTGGCGAATCTTCCAGCACAACTACCGAGCCCTGGCCGGCTATGCTCCGGCTAACCTCGACATCCCGGTGCATCTCCTCACCACCGAGACCACCGCCGCCCAGGAACCCCTGGAGCGCTGGTCCGCCCTCGCCACCGCCGGGCTGCAACGCCACGCCCTCCCTGGCGATCACTACTCGCTGCTGCGGGAGCCGGTGGTGGGGAATCTAGCGCGGCAGCTGCGAGCGCTGCTGCGAGCTGGCTGAAGTGGGCTGAATTAGGAGCTGGTCGCCAGCTCCTCGCGAATGACCCGGCGGAGGGTATCTTCCAGTGGCTCTCGCTTCTGGCTTACATATTCGCGCAAGGCTGCATTGATCAGGGTCTGGTAGTTGCCACCGCCGGCTGCGTGGGTCTGACCTTTGAACCAATCCAGAAGATCCTGATCCAGCCGGATGGTGATGCGGGCTTTGTTCTTCGGTACGGGGACGACCGGTCCCCGCTTTCCTTGGCTGAAGTCGAATTCCTTGCTCATGGCTTGGCCTCGTATTGTCGGCGCTCCTTGCTCGTAGCGCGTCGGGCGGAGATCAATCGAATGCGGTCTCCGCGCCAGGTGAAGATCACCACCAGGAGTCGGCTGGTGTCGTCCATGCCCAGTGTCACATAGCGATCTTCATCATCGAATCGGTCATCTCGGACCGTAAGAGCCAACTCATCTTCTAGTGCCAGAACCGCATCGGCGAAGTCGATGCCATGCTTGCGTAGGTTGGCAGCGGCCTTCTTTGGATCCCATTCGAAGTCCACGGATCAGATTGTATGCACAAACGTGCTCTGCAGCAAGGCTTGAGAATTGGATTGTGACTTATAGCCTTGATCGATTGGAGAGCTCAACTCAACCCCCCCGCTCCCCCGCCACCACCGCTTCCCGCTCCTCCCGGGCCGCCGGGTTCTCGAATAGCGCGCCGTCGTAGTAGACGAGATCGAGCTCGGTGGTCTCGAGGATCTCGGCGGCTTCGCTGAGGCGGGAGACGATGGGCTTGCCCTTGATGTTGAGGGAGGTGTTGAGGAGCACCGCGGGGTGGCCGAGGGCGGCGAGCTCGTC
This sequence comes from Acidobacteriota bacterium, assembly GCA_034211275.1. Taxonomy (NCBI): domain Bacteria; kingdom Pseudomonadati; phylum Acidobacteriota; species Acidobacteriota bacterium. The sequence goes on along the minus strand of JAXHTF010000018.1, from coordinate 41,605 downwards.
GAGGATCTCGTAGACCAGGGGATTGTGCTCCCGGCGCAGGGTCTGGACCCGGGAGGAGCCGTCGGCGTGGGTGATGCCCGCCAGGGCCTCCCGATGCTCCGGCCGCACGTCGGCGGAGAAGCTCATGTAGGGGGAGTCGGCGGGGAGGTCGAAGTAGCGGTCCACCTGCTCCACCGCCACCACCGGTGCGAAGGGGCGGTAGGGTTCGCGGAACTTCACCTTCTGGTTGAGGGTGTCCTTGATCCCCGGATAGCCCGGCAGCGCCAGAATGCTGCGGTTGCCCAGGGCCCGGGGGCCGTGCTCCGACTTGCCCTGGACCACCCCGATGATGCGGCCGTTCGCCAGCAGCCGGGCCATCTCCGCCGGGTTGGTGGCGCGGTGGGAGAACTTTTCCCGGAAGGCGCCGGCGCCGGCTTCGTCGAGGAGCGGCACGCCGTCCCAGGCGCATTCCTCCACCCGGGTCTGGGGGAAGAGGTCGCACAGGCTCCCCAGGGCGATGCCGCAGTCGTTGGAGTTGGGCGGCACATAGAAGTTGTAGTCGGGGTATTTGCGCGCCAGGTTGCTGTTGCTCAGCACGTTGAGGGCGCAGCCGCCGGTGAGGCAGACATTGCGGGTCTCCAGCAGGTCGCGGTTCTCCCGGAAGACTTCTTCCATCAGCTCTTCCATGGCCAGCTGAACGTTGCACGCCAGATCGCGGCCGGCCTGGCCTTCCAGACAGTCGACCTCGAAGGGAATGCCCGCCTCCCGGGCGAAGGCCTCCAGGTCCGTGGGGTGCTGGAAGGAGCGCATGGCCTTGCGGATGGCTGCCAGGAGCTTTTCGTCCCGCCGGCCGTAGGCGGCCAGGCCCATGAGCTTGCCGGCGATGTCCAGACCGAAGGTGAATTGGAAGGCCTTGCGGGAGCGAATCTCGGCGATGAAATTGCCCAGGAAGCGGTAGCAGCCGCCGAGGTTGGTGTCGATGCGCTTCAACAGCCGTACTCGGCCCTTGCTCCCCTGATAGAGATTGATCCAGCCGTCGTTGCCGCCGCCGTCGATGGAGACGATGAGGCACTCGTCAAAGGGCGAGAGGGCATAGGTGCCGGCGGCGTGGGCGCGGTGGTGGGTGGTCTCGACGAAGCGGCGGGCGGGGACGTGCTCCTGAATCACCGGCTGGTGCTCTTCGGGAATCCAATTGCCGATGCAGAAGTCGAAGCTCTCGACGCCGGTGAGGCGGCCCACGGTCTCCAGCGTGCGGTCGAGCTGAACCCGGAATTCCTCCGGCTCCCGGGAGTAGGCGAAATAGCGCTGGCCGAAAAGGCGCTCACACTCCAGGATCAGCCGAACCTGGTCGTCGACGGAGACCGTCACGTTGGCGTCGTGGCGGGTGTGCAGGGACAGGATGCTCGCCATGGTTCATTCTTCCTTCAAAGCGATCAGAGGATCCACCTGGATGGCCCGCCGCGCCGGGAAATAGCTGGCGACGAGGACTACGGTGGCGATGACAAGGGAAACCAGGAAGTAAGTGGTCAAATCGAAGTGCAGCACGCCTTCCAAGAGATCCGAGAGCACCCGGGCCAGCGCCCAGGCGGCGAAGAGGCCGAGGCCCAGGCCCATCACCAGCAGCACCGCGGCGTTGCCGAAGACCAGCTGGAAGAGCTGGCCCTTCTGGGCGCCGAGGGCGCGCCGGATGCCTAGCTCGTGGGTGCGGCGGGCCACCGAATAGGAGAGGGTGCCGTAGACCCCGAGGATGGTCAGCACCAGCGCCAGGCCGGCGTAGAGCCCCATGAGGGTGGTGCTGAAGCGCTCCTCTTCCTCCTCCGCCCGCAGCCGCTGCTCGATGGTGGCGATGTCGAAGACGGGGATGGACGGACTGATGCTGGTCACCATCTCCCGCAGCTGGCGGGCGACCTCCCCCGGGGGAGCGGAGCTGCGCACCAGCAGGGCGAAGTTGGCCGGACCGAGCTGGGACATGGAAAGCAGGACGGTGGGGTTGGACTCGCCGCTCAGCCGATAGGCCAGGGCCTCCTGGGGATAGACCCCCACCACCGTGGTCCAGGGTGCCTCCACCCGGCCGCGGAAACGCTTGCCGATGGCTTCCTGCCCCGGCCACATGAGCTCGGCGAAGCCGTCGCTGATCACCGCCGCCCGGGTCGCCTGGGTGTCGTCGCCGCTGTTGATCTCCCGGCCCTTGATCAGCGGGATGCCCAGCGCCGCCAGGGCGTCGGCGCTGACCAGGTGCAGATCCGCCTGCAGCCGGCCATCCTCCGGCGATTGTCCCTCGGGATAGACCTCGAGGATGGTGCCGTTGATCCCCGGAATGCCGGGGTACCAGAGCAGGGCGTCTTCGGTGGCGGGGAGGTCCCGGGCGGCCTCCAGGATCTGGCGGTAGCGGGCGAAGACGTTGGACCAATCCGCCACCTCGTCCCCCACCAGCTCCAGGCGCATGGCGGTGAGATTCTCGCTGTCGTAGTTCATGCCCCGCTGGTGCAGATCCTGGAAGCTCTTCCACAGCAGCCCCGCCGCCACCAGCAGCACCACGGCGGTGGCGATCTCCACCACCAGCAGGGGGCGCAGGCTGCGGCTGAGGGCTGAGGAGCCTTGCTCCCGGCCGCCGGCGGGGCGCAGGCTGTCCATCAGCTCCAGGCCGCCCACCCGCAACGCCGCCGGCAGGGTCACCACCAGGCTGGTGAGCAGGGTCAGAGCCGCCAGCACCGCCAGCACCGTCAGGTCCACCTCGACGCTCACCAGCGGCGGCAGGGCCAGGGCGGCGGGCATCACCTGAGCTCCCCACACCGCCAGCAGGCAGCCTACGGCGCCGCCGGCCAGCGCCAGCAGCAGCCCCTCCAGCAGCACCTGGCGCATCAGCTGGCGGCGGCTGGCGCCGAGGGCGGAGCGCAGAGCCAGCTCCCGGTGGCGGTTGTGGGCGCGCACCAGGATCAGGCTGCCGACGTTGATGCAGCCGATGAGCAGCACGAAGAGGGAGCCGGCGAAGAGCAGGTTGAGGGTGCGGTCGAGGTTGCCGAAGACGTACCATTTGAGGCTGTTGACCAGCGCTCCGTACTCCTCGTTGACCGGGTACTCCTGAGCCAGGACTCCGGCGATGCGGTCCATCTCCTCGCGGCTGGCCTCCAGGCTGACGCCGGGCTTCAGCCGGGCCAGGATGCCGCCCATGGACTTCGACATGCGGTCTTCCAGCACGCCGGGTCCGAAGACCTCGGTGGTGGTAGTGAGGGGCATCCACAGATCCACCGGCTGGTGCGGCGCGTGGTCCTCGAAGGAGAGGGGAATGTCCACGTAGTCTTCCGGCAGCACGCCGATGATGGCGTAGGTACCGCCGTCCAGGGAGATGTTCTGCTCCAGGATGTCCTCCGCCTCCCGGAAGCGGTCGCGCCACAGGCGATGGCTGATCAGCGCCACCGCCGCTCCCTGGCGGTCCTCCTCATCGGTCCAGGTGCGGCCCTGGGCGGTCTCCACCCCCAGCAGGCGGAAATACTTCGCCTCGGTGTAATTGACCCGCAGCCGCTCCGCCGCGCTGCCGGTGAACATCACTCGGTAGCGGTAGTGCATGAACGACGCCATCTCCTCGAAGACCTCGTTCTGCTCGTCCCAATCCTGAGCGTTGCGGTAGGACGGGCTGTAGGCCACGCCGCCGCTGGGCAGGTAGGTCTCCTGCAACACCACGAGATCTTCTGCGTCCTCATAGGGCAGGGGATTGATGCCCAGGGCGTTGACCGCGCTGAGCATCAGCGCGCTGCCGCCGATGCACAGGGCAAGGACGGCGACCACGAGGCCGGTGAAGGCCGGCCGGCGGGCCAGCGAACGGAGGGCGTGTTGAAGATCTTTGCTCAGCATTCAGGGACTCCCTGCTCTTTAGACGGATCGAAGCGTCGCATGTTGCGCTGGACGAAGATACCGCGGCGCACCGAAGACTGAGCGCGGCGCTCTAGGACTGTGCTCCGGAGCTTCAACGGCTTGGCTCGCCCGAGTCCGTTGGAGGCTCCGGCGACCGGCCGGCGGCCATCCCCAAGCCCCAGTCTTGGACGACTCGGTACAGGTGTGCCCCTCGGAGCCCAGATTAGGACACGCGCGGGCCGAGAAGCCGATTCCACTGCCGCTGTTGCCGTCAACGCTGCCGCTGGGGAGCGGGGCGGGTATGCTATGCCTCGTCCGCCGCTGGGCTTTCTCTGATTTGTCCGGGTCTGATTTGTATTCGCCTGATCTGTTCTCGACCGTCTTGGGTGGCGCCCCGTGAGAATTCTTCGTTTCCTTCTTCGCCGAGCCCCGGGTCCGCTCTTCGTCGCGGTGCTGGCCGGCTTGCTCAGTGGTTCCAGCAGCGCCGGGCTGCTGGCCATGATCCACTCCATCGTCGAGGAGCCGGAGGCCGCCGCTGGTTCGCTGCGGGTGATTTGGGGCTTCGTCGGCCTGCTGGCGCTGGTGGCGGTGAGCCGGGTGGTCTCCGACGTCCTGTTGGTGCGCCTCGGCCAGCGCCTGGTGCTGGAGCTCCAGGTGCAGCTCACCCGCTCGATCCTCGCCACCCCCCTGGGCCGCCTGGAGCAGCTGGGCAGCCACCGCCTGCTGGCCACCCTCACCCATGACGTCGGCGCCATCAGCGAGGGCATGGTGCAGATCCCCACCTTGAGCGTCGGCAGCTCCATCATCCTCGGCTGTCTGGTCTACCTGGGCTGGCTGTCACCGCCGCTCCTGCTGATGCTGCTGGCGGTGATGGCGGTGGGCATCGTCACCTACCAGCTGCCGCTGCTGGCGGGGGAGCGCCGCTTCGCCCAGGCCCGGGAAGAGCAGGACGTGCTCTTCAACCGCTTCCGCTCCCTCACCGAAGGCATTCAGGAGCTCAAGCTCCACCGCCGCCGCGCCCACGCCTTCGTCGGCCTGGTGGAAGCCTGCAGCCGCGGCCTCTTCCGCCTCCACGTCGCCGCCATGACCATCTTCAGCGCCGCCGCCAGCTGGGGAGCGCTGCTCTTCTTCGTGGTCATCGGCGTCCTGGCCCTGGGCGGCGCCGCCTGGCTGGGCGTCGACAACCGCGCCATCCTCGGCTACACCATCATCCTGCTCTACATGATGAATCCCCTCCAGGGGGTGCTCAACTCGCTGCCCACCTTCGGCCAGGCCTCGGTAGCGTTGCAGAAGGTGGAGCATCTCCAGCTCTCCCTGGAGCAGCCCGTCACCACCGAGAGGCCGCGGGCGGAGTCCTCCCTAGCCTGGGACACGCTGCACCTCCGCGGCGTCAGCTACGACTACGGTGACGCCGACGGCCGCTTTGTGCTGGGGCCTCTCGATCTAACCTTCGAGCCTGGCGAGCTGGTCTTCCTGGTGGGCGGCAACGGCAGCGGCAAGACCACCTTCCTGCGCATCCTGGTGGGCCTCTACCCGCCCAGCGGCGGCGAGCTGCGGCTCGGCGACCGGGCTTTGGATCCGTCGGAGATGGAGGAGTACCGTCAGCTCTTCTCGACGGTCTTCGCCGTCCCCCATCTTTTTGACGCCCTACTCGGTCTCGACGATCCTCATCTGGACGAGAAGGCGGCGGAGTACCTGCGCCAGCTGGAGCTCGAAGGCATCGTCGAAGTCGCCGGCGGCGAGCTCTCCACCACCTCCCTCTCCCAAGGCCAGCGAAAACGCGTCGCCCTCCTCACCGCCTACTTGGAAGACCGCCCGGTCTACGTCTTCGACGAATGGGCCGCCGACCAAGACCCCCACTTCCGCGAGATCTTCTACCGCCGCATCCTCCCGGACCTCCAAAACCGCGGCAAAACCATCTTCGTCATCAGCCACGACGACCGCTACTACAACCTCGCCGACCGCATCCTCAAGCTGGACTACGGCAAGGTGGTGTACGACGGGGGGTACGAAGAGTCCCCCTACGCGTTGGGTGTTGGCTGAACCCCTCGATCACTTTCCCTCTCTCGATGATTCTGCAGGCGAGACTTGATTTCTCGCTGTTAATCTTCTGTTATTGGCTACAATAATTCTTTGCTGTTAATCTTCCCTGGCTGCATTCTTTACTGACATCTCTGGGTTCGGGCTTCCAAGTAAATCGGGTCCGTTCTGCTCATCCCGAGCGGGCGGAGAAGGGAGATTTGCCGATGCGCAGCGAACTCAAATATCTTGCACTAGTGCTCTGTCTACTTTGGTCTGCCCCGAGTCTCTATGGTCAGTCGGATTCACCGAATATCGTTTTCATCATGCTCGACGATCTGGGTTGGGCGGACGTGGGAGTCAACGGAGGCACTAACCCGACGCCGGAGATGGATACTCTGGCATCTCAGGGCTTTAATTTTACGAACTACCACACTATGGGGGCTCGTTGCAGTCCCACGCGAGCTTCAGTCCTTACCGGCCTCGACCCTATTACCTTCGGCATCGACGTAGGAGTTCCGGACGACGCTCCTCGCTCGATCCCCTCCACTATTCCGACCCTTCCTCAAGTTCTAGCGCTGCCGAACATCGACTATGCAACCTGGCATATCGGCAAATGGCACTTGGGCATTCTAGAGCCTCATCATGGGCCCTGCGGCATGGGCTTTGAGCGCTCCCGCCGCTTGATTCGGGATGACCGGACCGATCCGGAGGTCGAATTCGAATGTGCGGTGACTCTAACCTTTCAAGATAGCCACGCCACCCAGGTGCTGACCGACGAAGCGATAGATTTCTTCGAGGACCATTTGATCAACGTAGACCCTCGTCCTTTCTTCCTCAATCTCTGGTACTGGGCTCCCCACACGCCCTTGGACCCGCCCCCGGTCATCACCGCCTCGGTGCCTCCTGAGGATCGGCACAAATATCTGCCGGAATATTGTCCCCCGGGGATCGAGGACCCGCAGGGCGACACTGAGGAACGGCAGAACTTCGACGCTCTCGTCTGTTTTGTCGACTATCAGATCGGTCGCTTGGTGGACAAGCTGGAAGAGCTGGATCTAATGAGCGACACGCTCTTCATCGTTACCAGCGACAACGGCGGGACCCATCAGTCTTGGCATGGCCCCAATGGACCTTTCCGAGGCTCCAAGCCCGAGACCTTCGAGGGAGGAATCCGCGCCCCCCTGATCGTCCGTTGGGATGGGAACTTGGCTGCGAACCAGGAAGACGATTCGCTGCTCTACAGCTTCGATTGGTTCCCGACCTTCTTCGACCTCGGCGGCGGTGACCCTCTGTCCTTGCCCGTTGACGGGCGCAGCTTCGCTTCGCTGCTCAAAGGAGGGACCTATTCTCCCCAATCCATCCCTCGCTTTTGGGAGTCCCGGTTTTCTAAGAGCGAATTCCAGTCGACCAGCAACGTTCTAAACTGGGGCGCGATGCGCCAAGACCAGTGGAAGCTCGTAGTCGAGCCGACTGTGGGAGGGGATCATCATACGTATCTGTTCAATATTGACCTGGATCCTTACGAGCAATCGGACCTTTCGCTTGCCGAGCCGCTCATTACCTCGTGGCTCTATCAGGAATACATGCTGTGGAGAAAGGAGCAGTCGAGGATCCCTTTGACTCCCACCGCTAGCTCGACGAATGCAGGAGTGACGGTGACCACCGATCCCAATTCCGGAGAGGACATCTATCAATTCGACGGCACCGATGGCCTACTTCATCTGACTTACGACGAGCGGAAGAATTTTCATGACACCCACTTCAGCTTCGTGGTCGATGTCAAGCCGGATCAAACCAACGTCAAGCAGATGCTCGCTTCGAGCCAAGGGGCCTGGAAGCTTGTGCTGCGCCCGGATGGCACCGTTGCCCTCAACATTACGGGAGAGAACAACGGGCCGAATACGATTCTCGTCAGCGGTCAGCCCATTGCATCTGGGCAATGGCACCGAGTGGCCTTCACCGTCCGCAACTGGTGGCGAGGTGGTAGTGCTGCGAGTACCGTCCGGCTTTTCGTCGGCAACCAGCCCATCGTCGAGACGAACTTGATCGTCCCGGCGGAAACCAGTCCCCGCCCCGTCAGTTTGGGGGCCAAGCAATTCACCTATGAGTTTCCCTTTGCTGGGGAGATGAAGAATTTCTCGCTCCACACCATGGATCTGTACCCTCAGCAGATCCGCTAACCCGCCCGGGGTTATCCTCGCTCAATCGGCAAGGTCCAACTCTCAACCACCCTGGCCGGGCTGGCCCACTTCGGGCCGCCCGGCCGGATCCTCTTCCCACAGATCCCCCACCTGCAGCGCCAGCTTGCGCACCAGCCCCTTGTAGAGCAACACCGACCGCCCAAAGGCAACCTTCTCCAGGGTCGTGACGGCCACGTAGACCAGGGCGATGAGGGTCACCGCTAGCTGGAAGTCGGTGAAGAAGCCAACGGCTGCCAGCAGTACCCCGAACAGAGTCGCCGCAATGATCACGCTGCGGATCCGCCGGTGGGTGATGGCGTCGTCGAAGCAGCGGCGGAGGAGGTCGTGCTCTTCGTCGGTGAGGTCGAGGGCCGTGGAGTCGAGAGGTTGGTTTGGGTTGGTCATCGTGTCATCCAGTCTCAGTTGTAGCTCCGGATCGAGGGAGGGGGAGTGTGCGAGGAGAAGTGATTTAGGTGCCCGGGCGATCCGTCGGTTCGTAGGCCCGCAGGCGGAACCACCAGCAGGGTACCGCTTCTCGGTACCTCCGAAACGGCGCACCGAACTCGGCTTCCAGGTACCGTTCCTCGATGGGGCGCACGAAGAAGTTCCAGATCATACCGCCCGCCAGCACGTACGCCAGGGTCAGCGGCGAGTGCAGCCAAACGCCGACGCAGGCTCCTTGGGTCAGCCCCGCGACGGTCATGGGGTTGCGGATGTGGGCGTAGGGTCCGGTGGTGACCAGCCGCCGGGCTCCGTCCATCGGTAGGGGCGTTCCCAAGCCCGCTACTGCCATGGTCGCGCCGCTGAGCAGTCCGAGGGTTCCCGCCAGGGCGAACACCGTCCAGGGAATCGCCGGAGGAAGGCTGAAGGAGAGCCGGGGAATGCCCAGCGCCCGCTCGACCTCGATCAGCGCCCACGGCATGACCAGCAGAAAGAAGCTCCAAAAGAGCACCGTCTGCAGCCCCGTCTTCACCAGATTCCGCGCGGCGCTGCCCTGCGCGGCCCTTCGGAAGAAGCGGAGAGGATTGAAGCTAGCCATGGCGAGCGGCGGCGAGGGTCGTCAGGGCGGCCGGTCCGAGCATCAGCAGCGTGGCCAGCCAGGCATCGCCCGTCAGCAGGCTTCGTCCGAGGCAATAGAGCGCCGCGTAGAGCACCGCGCCGGCGGTGAGCCACAGGGCCACTTGGGCGCTGGCGCTGCCCCGGAGCACCAACCAGCCGCAGACCGCCGACCCTCCGACGAAGCTCGCGATTTCGGCGAGCCAAAAGGAAAACAGCACCCCTTCCGGCTCCCCAGCCGCCAGGAAGAAGCCGCGGGACTCAGGCCAGGCGAGCAACATGCCCCACCAGGCGACGCCCAGAATCGCTTGGAGAACAAGGTAGGCGGCCCAGACGGTTCGCTCTGTCACGCCAGGCTCCATCCGGACACCGACTCAGGCCTTCTGCCGAAGGGCCTGGGTGAGACCGCTGTATGCTCGTGGCTCAGCCTACCGGCGATCCTCAAGCTCCCTCTCCACTGCTTCATAAGGCGTACCCTAACCCATGAAGATCCACGACCTCCAAACCCTCTTCGACTACAGCTACTGGGCCAACGAGAAGCTCTTCCGAGTCATCGAGCAGCTCTCCCCCGACGAGTTCACTCGCCCGGTGGCGGGGAGCTACGGCTCCATCCGCAACACCCTGGTGCACGTCCTGAGCACGGAGCGGGGCTGGCTGGAGCGCTGCGGAGGCCCGGCGCGGGGGCCCAAGCTGGAAGCGGCTGCCTATCCCACCGCTGCTTCCCTGATCGAAGAGTGGCGCCGGGTCGAGGGCTCCGTGCGCGAGTTTCTGGCTGAGCTAGACGAAGAAGATCTCCAACGCTCCGCCGAATACCCCGGAGCCGGCGGCGCCATCCGCTCCATGCCGGTAGGCGAGCTCCTGCACCACACCGCCAACCACGCGGTCCACCATCGCGGGCAGGTTGCGGTGCTGCTGCGGGAGTTAGGGTATGCGCCGGGGAATGTGGATCTGCTCTTCTACTTCGCCGAGCAACATGGCGTGAAGGCCTGGTAGCCAAAGTCGCAGGAGGCTGCCAGCTCAACCAGTAGCCTCCTGAACCAGCCCCTGTCACCAACCCCCAGCCCCCCGGAAACTACTCTCCAACAACTCGCTCGGAACAATCTCCCCGGTGCGCCTGCGGGTGCGGCAGGAGAAAGGAGAGGGGATATGTGGGCTCGTCGACTGGCTTGGACGGTGTCTCTGGGGCTCGCTCTGGTCGCGGTGGAGGTGGGGGCGCAGCCGGATCCGCCGAATCTTGTGTTCATCATGCTTGACGACATGGGATGGAGTGATGTGGGGGTGTACGGGGGGAGCAATCCGACGCCGGAGATGGATGCGTTGGCGGCGGAGGGGGTGCAGTTCTTGTCGTACTACACCATGGGGACACGGTGCAGCCCGACGCGGGCTTCGTTCTTGACCGGGCTCGACCCTGCGGCTTTCGGCATGGACGTGGGGGTGCCGAAGGATTCTCCGCGGGGGGTTCCGGGGGGCGTGCGGACTCTGCCGGAGGCGCTGGGGGAGCCGGGGGTGGACTATGCGACCTGGCACGTGGGGAAGTGGCATTTGGGCATCCGGGAGCCCCACCACCGGCCCTGCGGCAAAGGCTTCCAGCGCTCCGTGCGGCTGCTGCGGGAGGATTACATCGATCCGGACGTGGATATCGACTGCAGCGGCATCGCGGTGCCTTCGGAGGGGCATGCGACGCAGGTGCTGACGGATCGGGCCATGGAGCTCATCGGGGAGCATGTGAGCAGCGGGGACTCCCGCAGGTTCTTTTTAAACCTTTGGTATTGGGCGCCGCACACGCCGTTGGAGCCGCCACAGACGGCGCCGATGCCGGGGATGGATCCGCAATATTTGCCCGAACATTGTCCGGAGAGGATCGAGGATCCCCAGAGCGATGCCGACGAGCGGCAGAATTTTGATTCCTTGCTCTGCTTTGCGGACTTCCAGATCGGCCGTCTGGTGGATTTCTTAGAAGAGCTCGGTCTGATGCAGGAGACGCTCGTGGTGGTCACCAGCGACAACGGCGGGACGCACCAGCCGTGGCATGGTCCCAACGGGCCGTATCGGGGGTTCAAGACCGAGACCTTCGAGGGTGGGATTCGGGCGCCGTTGATCATGCGTTGGGATGGAGCCTTGGACCCGGGGGAGGTCAACGATGCGTTGATTTACAGCTTTGATTGGTTCCCCACCTTCTTGGAGCTGGCCGGCGGCGATCCCAGTGGGGAAGCTGTCGAGGGGCGGAGCTTCGCCGTGCTCTTCGATGACTCCACCTACTCGCCGCCGCCCAGGGCGCGGTTTTGGGAGTCGAAGTTTTCGAAGCAGGAGTTTCAGAGCACTACTCACGTGCTCAATTGGGGAGCGCTACGGCGGGGGCAGTGGAAGCTGGTGGTGGAGCCGGTGGAGGATGGGCCGCATCGGGAGCATCTCTTCGACATCGTGGCGGATCCCTTCGAGACGACGGACCGTTCCGGCGACTTTCCCAACCGTACCGCCGCCATGATGGAGGACTATCTGGAGTGGCGGGGCGAGGTCTCGAGGGTTCCCCTGGCTCCCTACACCGAGGGCGGTGCCGGCATCACCACCGGGCCGGGGGGAGAGCTGGAGTATGAGTTCTCCGCCCTCGACCCCGGGCTGGTGCATCTGACCCACGACGATGGGAAGAATTTCCACGCTGCGCACTTCACCTTCGTCGTCGACATCCTGCCGGAGGCGACCAACGTCAAGCAGCTCATCGCCTCCAGCGCCGGAGCCTGGAAGCTGGTGCTGCGGGAGACGGGGATCGTCGCGCTCAACATCACCGGCGAGAACGATGGTCCCAACACCATCCTCGAGGCCACGGTGCCCCTCACCGCCGGGGAATGGCATCGGGTGGCCTTCACGGTGCGATATTGGCGTGGGCCGCTGAGCACGGCGCGGCTCTTCATCGACGATCGCCCGATCATCGAGGCGCCGCTGCTGGCGCCGCCGGAGACCAGCGAGCGGCCGGTGAGTCTGGGGGCGCGCTTCAACCTCGATCACCCCTTCGGTGGCCGCATGACCCGCGCCGCCCTGCACATGCTGGACCTCTATCCCCAGCAGATCCGCTAGCTGCCCCGCCCTGGGAGCGTTGGCCCCGTCGCTGGAGTTGTCGGAAGCCTATGCCGGCTTTTGGCCGGCTTCTGACTGGCTTGAGGACGGCGACCCGAACGCATAGGACTCGCAACGGATTCTGCTCCAGGGTGCGATAGCCCTCCGCTCCGTCCCACTGCTCTGGGTGAAGGCTTGATTTGCCAACCACCCAACCGTCTAGGAGCGCGAGCATGACCACTTTCTACGTTTCACCCCAGGGCAACAATTCCAACTCCGGCACCTCCTGGTCCGCGGCCCGTCAGACCATCGCCAGCGCGCTGTCCAGCGCCGGCAGCGGGGACCAGGTCTGGGTTGCCGCGGGGACCTACCAAGAGTCTCTGACGATGGTCTCCGGGGTCGCCCTCTACGGCGGTTTCCAGGGCACCGAGAGCTCCGTCGATCAGCGCGATCTGAGCTCGGCGAGCAGCACCACCATCATCGACGGCAGCGGGGCCAGCGCGGTGATCACGGTGCCCTCCAACGCTTCCACCTCCACCCGCATCGACGGCTTCACCGTCCAGCACGGTCAGCGGCTGATCCTGTGCAACTCGGGGAGCGCGCCGGTGATCAACGGCAACACCCTCACCGGCCAGAACGATTCCCGCGGCTACTCGTTCTCCAGCGGCGCTGTGTACTGCACAGACGCCTCGCCCACCATCACCAACAACCTCATCGTCAACAACTCGTCCAGCGCCACCATGCCCGGAATGTCGATCAACGCCGGCGGGGTCTACGCCTCCGGTGGCTCGCCGAAGATCGTGGGCAACACCTTCTACCAGAACAAGGTCAACAACATGGACACCGTCGGGCTCCCGAGCCACGGTGGGGCCCTCTACGCCGACAACTCCGACTGCACCTTCGCCGACAACATCGTCGCCAACAACAGCGTCACTGGACTTGGGCGCCAGGGGGGTGGAGTTTGGGTTTCCGGGGGATCCACGGCCCTGTCCACTAACTGCTATTGGTCCAACAGTCCCGCGGATATCTACGGCGCCAGCCTGCAGCCCGGCGATCTCCAGGACGATCCGCAGTTCTACGACCCGGGCTCGGGAGACTTCGAGCTGCAGTCCACCTCGCCATGCATCAACGCCGGCAATTCCACTTTCCTCCCTTCCGGCGACAGCACCGATCGCTACGGCGAGCCACGGATCGTGGATTCGGCGATGGACATGGGGGCCTGCGAGTACCAGGGAACGCCCCGGGTGCTGCCCATCGAGATTACCCCCACCGACGGCATCGCCCCGGTGCGCATCACCATGCAGGGGCAGACCCCGACGGCTTACATCGCCTACACCACCGACGGCTCCGCCCCCACCAGCAACAGCACCCGCTACGACGGCGAGTTCGTGCTCGAAGCGCCGGCGACGGTGAAGGCGGCGGGCTTCCAAGATGGCTGGGATCCCAGCCCGACGGTCAGCGTCGACTTCAGCACCGCGACGGTGATCCGGGTGGCGCAGTGGGGTAGCGATTCGGCTTCCGGCGCCTCCTGGGACCAGGCGAAGCAGACCCTCGGCGGCGCCATTTCCGCCGCCGGTGAGGCCACCGCCATCTGGGTCGCGGCGGGGATCTATTACGAGAAGGTGACGGTGTCGTCGTCGATCTACATCCTCGGCGGCTTCGGCGGCTGGGAGACCACGATCCAGCAGCGGGACCCGGTCAACCACCGGTGCATTCTGGACGGCAAAGGCGGCGGCACGCTGATCACCTTCGGGGCCGGCGCCCAGGCGAACTCCGGCGTCAGCGGCATGATCCTGCGCAACGCCAACCAGGGCGTTCTCTGCCAGTCCGGCTCGGCGCCGACCATCAACGGCAACACCATCCACAACCTGTCCCAGAACAAGGCCGACTGGTCGAACTGGCAGGTTGGTGGCATCGTCCTCAAGTCCAGCAACGCCCTGGTGACGAGCAACTTGATCTACCAGCTGTCCTACAAGGGGAATCCGGTGTCGTCGCTGTGGGCGGGAGGCATCTCGACCAACAGCGGTTCCCCGACGATCCTCGGCAACACCATCGACCGGGTGAGCGGCTCGGCCAATCCCAACGCCAATGCGGTGAGGGCCGCCGGTATCGTCTGCCACAACAGCGACGCGGTGGTGGCCAACAACATCTCCACCAACTGCAACTCGTCCTACGTCTCCGGGTACGGCTCGGCTCCCGGCGGCGGCATCGCCGTCTCCGGCGGCACGGTGTCGGTCTCCTACAACTGCACCTACGGCAACTCGCCCCATGCCTACGACGGAGTTTCGGCGGGCAGCGGAGCGGTGGAAGCGAATCCGCTCTATGTGAGCTGGGGCTCCGGAAACTACCGTCTGCAGTCCGGTTCCCCCTGCCTGCAGGCCGGCTCGCCGGCCGTGCTGCCTCCGGGCCGCACCTTCGACATCCAGGGTCTGGCGCGGGAGGTCTCCGGGCAGGTCGACCTGGGCGCCTATGAGAACCAGCTGTCGAATCCGCCGGTGATGATCCAAGGAGAAGGCATGGTGCCCTCCGTGCTGGCTGCCGAGGCGGGTCCCGGGGCGACGATCCGGTATACCGTCAACGGCAGCACTCCGAGCGTCACCAGCCCGGTCCTTTCCGTGCCGTTGATGGTGACCCAAACCACTGATGCCAAGCTGGTGGCCTTTGCCCCGGACGGCTCCATGAGCCGGGTGGTGGAAGCGCGCTTCGAGCCCCCGCTGGCGACCCTCTACGTCAGTCCCGGCGGCAGCGACAGCGCCAACGGCTCCAGCTGGTCTCAGGCCTTCGCTACGGTCAGCCACGCCCTCTCTGCCGCCGAAGCCGGCACGGCGATCTGGGTGGCGGCGGGCACCTACCAGGAGAAGATCAGCGTGCCGCCGCAGGTCTCCCTCTTCGGCGGTTTCGCCGGTACCGAGACCTCTCTCGAACAGCGCGATTGGGCCACCCACACGAGCATCCTCGACGGTGGCGGCAGCGGCACGGTGGTGAATATCGCCGCGGACGCCCAATCCGACACGGTGGTGGATGGCTTCACCATCCAGAACGGCACCTTCGGCGTCGTCGCCCAGGGGCCGAGCTCGCCGATCATCAGCCACAACATCATCCAGAACCACAGCGGGTCCTGGAACGGCATCCCGAACGTGATCCAGAACGCCGGTGCGGTGCAGCTCCACGGCGGGGCTCCGCTGCTGGCCAACAATCTGATCACCGGCAACTCCTACACCAACGGCTTCACCGGTTCCGGCGTCCGCGCCGGCGGCGTGTGGCTCGCCAGCGGCCGGCCCATGGTGGTCAACAACACCATCGTCGGCAACTCTCTCTCCGCCCCCGGTGCCGTCGCCAGCGGTGCTCTCGGTGCGGGGATCTGGATCAGCGGCGGGGAGCCGGTGCTGATGAACAACATCGTCGCCGACAACAACGCCACCGCCGACGGCGGCGGCGCGGTGGGCGGCATCAGCAAGACCGGCGGCTCTGCGACCCTGGACTACAACTGTGTCTACGGCAACCAGGGTTCCAATTACGCCGGCGTCAGCGCCGGAGCCCACGGCATCTCCGTGGACCCCGCCTTCGCCGACGCCGCCAGTGGCAACTATCAGCTGGCCTCCGGCTCCCCCTGCATCAACGCCGGCTCCAACGGTGCCCCGGCCTTGATGAGCCTCGACCTCTTGGACAAGCCCCGGGTGGTGGGTTCGAGCGTCGACATGGGGGCCTACGAGTCGCAGTCGTAGCCTTCCCTTCACTCGTTCTCCCTGGCTTGTCTTCCCTGGCTCGGGCCGCGACCTTCGGTCGTGGTCCGGGCATTTTTGCTTGGAGAGCTTTAGGTGAATATGACATAATAAAAGATATTTGCCTTCTGAAGGAGTCCACTCCATGCGTTCATGGCCGGCTGACGTCCGACGGTCGTCTCGATTCTGCAGCTTGCTCCTGGGGGTGATTGGGCTCGTTGGAGCTTTCACCGCCCAGGCCGTCACCGTGCAGGACATTCCGGATCCCCGCCCGGATGGTTGGGTGGTGGATTTGACGGGGACTCTCGATCCAGAGCACCGACTTCAGATCGAGACCTCGGCTCAGCGGGTCCAGAGCTACGGAGGCGAGCTGGTGGCGGTGCTGGTGAAGGATCTCTCCGGGGCCGATCCCCGCACCTTCGCTACCGCCTTGGGCAATCGCTGGAATCTCAACCCTCGCGGCGCTCTCTTGCTCGTCGCGACGGAGGCGCGGGCTGCCGAGATCGTCCTTGGGTATCGCGTGGACGGTTCCCGCCAGGTCTCCATCAGCCAGAGGATTATGGACCGCCACATGGTGCCGCGCTTCCGCGAGGGAAATTACGGTGCGGGCTTGCTGGCCGGTGCTCGGGCGGTAGAGCAGAGGATCTTGGCCTCGGAGGCTCCCGCTGATGCACCAAGGGCTGCGTCGCGGGCTCCGGAGGTTCCCACTCGAGCCCGTCCTGGGGAAGCTCCAGGCAACGGCTTCTCGCCCAAGGAGCTGCTGCGCCACCCCTATGCTCCTGCGCTTGGTGGCTTCTTGGCCCTTGGCGGGCTGATCTTCGCCTACGCCTGGCCCCGGCGCCCGCGCAGCTGCGAGCGGTGTGAGGTGCGCAGGGTCAAGCTCGGGGAGGAGGAAGACGACGCCCACCTCTCCCGCCCCGAGCGCATGGAAGAGAATCTCGGCAGCGTCGACTATCTTCTGTGGGCCTGCCCTCGCTGCGGGGACATCCTCAAAGTGCGCCTCCAGAGATTCTTTACCCGCCTCAAGCGGTGCCCGGAATGCAACTACGTGACCATGAGTCGCGTGCGCACCGTGCTGGAGCACGCGACCACCGTCAGCGAGGGGCTGGCGGAAGTGGTCGAGGATTGCGTCCACTGCGACTTCCACTCGGTCTCCCACCACCGGATACCCCGCGTGCCCGAGGATGACGACGACGATAACGGCTGGAGCAGCTTCAGCTCGTCGTCCTCCGGCGGTGGGAGCTTTTCTTCCGGATCCGGGGCGAGCGGTCGGTGGTGAGGGCTCGGGGGCTTTTGGAGCCCTCGCCACCTGACGGACCTACGGCTTATAGGCTCTGCCGCCGCCGGTACCTCCGCACCCGCCGCCGCACTCCGAGCCAATAGACTAGCGAGTACCCGATGATCAGCGCCCCCGCTGCCAACGACCCCGCAATCCCCGCCGCCACCAGCCAGGACTCATCCTCCGGCCGTACCACCAGCGCATTCCAGGCTCGCCAGATCCCGTATCCAAAGCGCCCCACCACCACAAGAATCAACGTCAGCACAAGCCATCGCCGCGCCGTCACGTACAACCCGTCCGCGGTTTCCTCCCACCGGCTGATGGCCAAGCTCAGCCAGCCCAACAAGCCGCCCATCACGAATCCGCCGCCCACGTACGGCAGCGCCCGCGGCTCCCACACACTCGTCACCGCCGCGGTGGCCAAGAGGGTCGACGCCGAAAGCGCAAAGGCGAAGCTATTCGCCAACGCCAAACACCCCCGCGCCTTCCGCCGCGACGTCGCCACCCGATACCGGTTGAAGATGCCCAGCGGGAACAGGATGGCGATGAGCGCCAGGATGGCGAAGAAGAGGGCGATCAGGGCGAAGGGGATGAGGACGACGGGCACGGGGGGAGGTTATGCGGGTTGGTTGGGTGGGGCAAGGAGATTCCCGCTGCGCAAGCGGCCCGTAAGTACGGCTTTATGTTGTGGTAGAATAAAAGAATCTATGTCTTTGTAGTGGAGCGCACTCTCGTTGAACTGTAGACCTCCGGAACCCGAAGGAGGGTAGTTGGAGATGCTGTGTCCTGATTGTGGGAAAGAATATCGAGACGGTTCCGATAAATGCGCTGATTGTGGTACCTCGTTGATCGACAGTCCTTCGAGCGAGGCTCCTTCCAACGAACCAGCTGATCCTCAGGCGTCGTTGGGTCTGGAAACGGTGTTGTCGTCCGGAGATGGCGGCTTGATCACCCTCGCGGAGTCCATCCTGGACGAACACGGGATCGAGTATGCCCAGCGCAACGATAGCCTCCAGGATCTCTTCGCCGGCGGGCGGTTGGGGGCGGGCTTCAACCCGGTCGTTGGTCCCGTCGAGCTGCGAGTGCCGGCGGAGAACGCGGAGGCCGCCCGGCAGGCGCTGGCGGAGCTCCTCAGATCCCAGCACGAGAGGGCTGCCGGGCAGAAGGACTCCGCGGCAGGAGTTGACGACGAGGAGCCCCCGGAGGCCGACGGGGAAGCAGCCGTTGCGCAGAACGAGCAGGAGCCGTCCCAACGAGCCAAGAAGGTCTTCCAGCTGCTGGTCCTGGTGGAGTTTCTGTCCTATGGCATCGGTAGCTTTCTCTATGACGAAATGGTGCTGAGAATTCCTGACCGACTGTGGGAGATGCTCGATGAAGCCTTGCCGCCGGGCTTTCTGACCTTTGCCTCATCCGAGCTTTACACCGTGACCTTCTTCGCCTGGGCGCTGGCCTCTCTTGGAATGCTGCTCTTCTTGCGCCCAGCACGGCTTTTCTATGCTGCGCTGTGGGTTTGGATTCTCGCTCTGGCTGCTTGGAGTACAGCCTCCATCGACTATGGATGGTCTGGATTCTGGAGCCTCTTGGGGCACCTCTTGGGAGGAGCGATCATTGCCCTCTCGTTCTATGGACCGATCAGCGTCGCGTTCAAGAAGGGTATTTCATCGGATGATTCCTGACTCGCCCTTGGAGGTTCTTTCTTGAACGACCACCAGCGAATCCTCGATGCGATCGACGAGGTACTAGGCCGAGGCGAGTTCATGTCCATCGTGGAGGCGGGTCCGGAGGGGACCCTCTTGGGGCAGGTCTCGGGGGACGGTGACGCTTCCATTTGTATAGAGATTCTGCACAACGCGTATCAGAATCCGAGCTTCCACTTTTCGAGGATTCAGCGCGAGCAGTTTCGCTCCCGAGGTTGGAAGGCGGCAGGGAAGGAGTTTTGGACCAGGATCTGGCCCGATGCTTCGACCCCCGAAGCTCGAGCTCAGATTGCATCGGAAGCACTGGACCTTCTCCATCAAGTCTCCGGCGCCGCAGGCGAGATCGAGATCGAGGTCGTCCCGCATATCTTCGAGCCGACTCCTGCAGAGCTCCTCGCTGAGGCTCAGAACCAGCCAGAGTTCCAGGGCGACGGCATCATCACCATCCTGGGATCGGATCCGAAGGGGACTTGTCTCGGACAATTCGTGGTGGCCGACGACGCCGAGATCTGCGCTCAAGTGATCTACAACGCCTACCGACAGCCGGGCTTCCACCTTTCGGAGGAGCACCATGAGGAGCTTCACTCCCGAGGCTGGGCGTTGGAAGGTCGGAACGAGTTCTGGACCCGAATCTGGCCCGACGCTTCCACCCCAGAGGCTCGCTCGGAGATCACGGCGGAAGTCATCGGATTTCTAAGGGAACTCTACGGAACCAAGATCAAGATCGAGTTCGTCTTCCATGTTCCCGATCCGCCGGGGGCAGGCGAGCTCTACCATCGGATGCTGGCGAGCGTGAAGAGCGACTCGTTGGGTTGGACGGTGCTTTGGGTTGTGGTGGCGTTCTTGCTGCTGGTGGGGATGCAGCTTCTGTAGAAGATCCCCTTGGTTTACACTTAGATCTAGAATTCTGAGCTGTCAACGAGGGTTTGCGATTCGATTCAAGACCATAGGGGAATAGTGGTTTGAGCTCTGAAAACGCGCAGTTGGGATATGTCGAGGAGCAAGTCAATCGAGAGATTGACCTCTACACGAAGAGAAAGCGGTTCAATCGCAAGGCAGCCTTTCTATTTACGGTCGTACCAGCAACACTTGCTGCGCTAGCCACCGTCTTTATCGGTGCGTCAGAGATCCTCGATTCCCGGTGGCTGCCTATTCTTGCGATGGTAGCAACTGGTGCTGCCTCGATTCTAAGCACCTGGGAGGCCCTGTTCGCGAACAAGAAGCTTTGGCGAGTCAATAATCGCGCTTTGACGGATCTCTACGAGCTCAAGTCGGACATGGAGTATCGGATGAAGGCCCAAGACTCTCCACTTGAGCTGAGAGAAGCTGATGAGTACTTTGAGCGGCTCAAGCGAGTCCGAGCAAAGGGCGAGAGAGGCTATCAGCGTGCGATGGGTGAAGAGGTTTGATGTGACCTGAAGTCTTGCCGGCGGTGAGGGATCTTCGGTGGTCCGCCACTTCTTCGGTACCGTGAGAACGGTCCACTGCCGATTCGGGGTGCGAGGGGATCAGCGTCAGGTCGTGCGCGGCACGACTGACGCTGCCTTTCTGGTGTTTCTCTTCCTGGTTCTGAACGGTCTATGCTTGTGGGCTCGTCGCCGCTGGTCTCGACGCCGGGTTCGCAATGTGGGCTGGTGCCAGCGCGGCCTGCTGGGGAAGGCAAGGGACTTCAACTTGCACAACACCGTTGGTCTTTGGATGGCTCGGCCGCTGGTGGTGATCGTGGCCAGCGGCGTCGCGAGGCGCTATTGCTGGGCCACTTACTTGGTATGCGGCCTCAGTGGCGGCGAAGCGCCGGCACGGCCGAAACGGTTCCGCGACCACGGAACGTGGCACCGGAGGAGGAGGTATTGTCGGTGGATCTTTGTGGACCCAGATGAGTTCTTCGCTGTGACTGAGGGCCGGTCGTACAATGGCGATCCACCGGCTTCCGACTGTTCCCGTCCGTAAAAGGACCGATGTCCTCTGGGGACCTCGGGAGCGGGCGGATCAGTGCGGTGACTTAGACCTAGACCGCCTCAGTGGGAAAGTGTTGAGTTGGTCGACCTCGAAAGATCACTATCCCTCCGACAGCTTCGCCCACTACTGCCTGCGCTGGTTAGATACTGATGAAATCGGCAGTTTTGGCGAAGATTCCCTCGCTGCCGTTGCCTCCGCCGGTGCTGTGGTCTTGGGCTGGGCCGGCCTATTTCTCACCTGGCGCCGCCCCTTCCCCTGCCGGAAGAAACGCCGAAACGAGTCTCTGGGATCAGACACTCTTGCGGACTCTGTGAAGGATTGGCGCCGTTCTGTCCGAGCGCAGAGCTGACCTCATAATTTGGTGCGGCAGCAGAGACCGTGAATCTGTGGCCATTGAGTGGAGGCTGCCGCTTTGGCTCTGCATACCATCAAATATGCATGGTTACTGATATGCGCGTATCTCCCTTTTTCGGGAGGGCTCTTAGGGTACTAGTAACAGTTGCCACGGATGATCAATTTCTTGTCTCTCTTTGGCATCGTAGTGGAACTAATTCTAGGGATAGGTAAGACATCGGGGCTATCCGTGGAACTGCCAAGCTGACTTAGGAGTCGAGCGCAATCAGTTCAAGACTACTCTGGTGGACAGTATGTTCGGCGAACTGGAGGTACTTGCCGGCTGGTTCTCCTTGGCCGCGCATTTCCCTCTGGCAGCTGGTTGGGTCACAATCAAAGGAGATTCAGTGCTTAGGGCGATTCTAGATTTTGACGACTATGACGAGGTCTTTACTCCTGGTGCACCGATGGAGAATGGGAGATTCTTTTTTGGTCGAGATCAAGAGCTTAGCGACTTGGAAAGGGCGATCAAACGCCGTGGGCACCATCCAATTGTGATCGGTAATAGAGGTGTCGGAAAAACCTCCCTTGTACGGCAAGCCTTCACAAATCAGGGTGTCAAGTCCGTATTTGTGACCTGCAACTCAAGAATCTCCTTCGATGAGTTTGCTCGAAACACTCTTGAGGAGATTGGGTTAGATATTTCTTCCGTTGAGGTGAGGGATTCAGCGGTTAGATCCTTTGAGGGTAAGGGCGCTCCCTTCGGAGTTGGCGCAAGGGCCACCCGAGCCTCAAAGACGGATACTACGAGAAAGCCACTCTGGGCCAATGAGATTGACCCATGGACTTTCTATCGTTTGCTCCGGAAGCACCCAGAGAAAATTGTTATCATTCTTGATGAATATGATGTGGTTGGTTCGAGGAAGAATAGAGAATTTCATGGGGCTACTGCTGAGCTAATAAAGACTCTTGCCGATAATAGTCTTGATTGTGATAGCAGGCTTGTGGTTGTTGGCGTGTCGCACTCTGCTCAAGCTTTGCTTGGGCGCCATGAAAGCATCGAGCGGAGTGCTCGGGAGATATATTTGCGTCCATTACGCCGTGAGGATGTTGCAGATTTTCTCTCGCAGGCCGAGCAGAGTCTCGGTTTTGAATTTCTTCCTCAGGTGAAGAGATCGATAATTATGAACTCAGGGGGTTATCCTTATTTCGTGCACCTGGTTGGTCTGGAGTGCCTTGATGCGATGACTCGGCGGGCCGGGGAAGGCCGGTTGGTTGAGATGGTGGACTACGAGAACGCAATGCGTCGATCCGTGCAGCGAGCTTTTCGATCGGAGCTGCGGAAATATAGAGAGGCTATGCTAAAGCTGGGCGAGGGAGAGATGGCGTTGGTCAGGATGCTGGCTCGAATTAGCATAGATAGGGGGGTCACTCGCGCAGAGCTAAGGAATCGTCTTAAGAAAAATGGCGTAAATCCTGGGGAGTTTAATGACATGCTGTTGAGGCTGCAGCAAGAAAGACACCTGGTCTACATAAGTCGGAATAAGGATGAAGTTAGGTTTGCTGATCCGCTAATGGCCCCTTTCTTAAGGCTTGCGATTTTTCCAAAGAGAGAGTCGCTGGATAGGGACCAGTTGGAGCTTTTTGGCTAGTGCGCATTTTCGTGGACGAGGAACGGAGGGGGGGGGTATTGATCCTTGAGTGGAAGATTTTGTGCAAGGGCAGCAACCAAAGGATCGCGGGCTTCTCTCTGTCTACGCTACACGATGAGCCTTTATTTTGCGTTCGCCGTAGCCCCCCCCAACCACTCCCCAAGCCACCGCACCACCTCCACCGTCGAAGTCACCCGATTCTTCGTGTTCCGGAAGCCGTGCCCTTCGTTGGGGAAGAGGATGTAGCGGACGGGGATGTTGCGGCGTTTGAGGATATCGACGACTTGTTCGGCTTCGACGATGGGGACGTTGGTGTCGTTGGCGCCATGGAGGACGAGGGTGGGGGCGGTGAGTTGGTCGACTTTGTGGATGGGAGAGAGGTGAGGATCAGTCTGCTCGAAGAAGGAGGTGCCCTGCAGGAGACCTTACCGCGGTCCCGGACTGCCCGCTCTGTGGAGGGAAAACTACGGATCGTGGAGCGGATCAGTAACCCGGAAGCTCCCAAGACTCTGACCCGGGAGAGAGCCCCACCGTGCCGAGCTGCTTGAAGTTACCCCGTGCGTTGCGTCGAGAGTTCCGTACTTACGGACGCAAGGAGGACTCCGCCTGTAGCCGCAACTTGCGGTATGATTTCACTATATAACTCGTCAAAGTACCGATTCGCGATCCGGAGGTGGCCGTGAAGCAATACCCGAGAAGAGAGTCGCGAGCCCCTGGCAGGCTCCTGCGACCGCGCGCCCTGCTCTCCGCCTGTCGCAGAGACCCATTGAATCCCCATAGTCGGCCCAGCCGGTCGGGCCGCAGTTTCGTCCAACCGCGCTCTATTTGACATCGGGAGATGGGATGAGTAGAGGGGCAGGAGCGCGGTGATGTCACATAGAGCGCTTAATGTTGTGCGTCGTGGTACGACCCAATGCATGATGGAACTCTACAGCACCTCCGACCTGAAAGATAAAGAATGAAGCTCGCCACGATATCACTGGTGCTTCTTGTTGTGGCCACGTCAGTGGTTGCCGTATTCGTCGGCCTGTCTCTGCGTGACACGGACCCGACCGCCTTCAACATACTAGGGGCCGCCTTCTGCGGCGCTGCTTTCTCCTTCATCTTTGTGCGCGTTGGCCAGATCTTGGATCGCATGGACCGGCTTCAGTCCCGGCATTACAATGCCCTTGTCAAAGCGCAGCACTACCTGAATCAGCTCCTGGTCAGAATCTCGGACAACATCTATCTCGCTAAGGGCTTCATTCAGACCGTTGCCGTTGAGCGAGATGGCACCAATGTGACGATCAGGGCTTCTGCGAATCAATTCCCGCCTTTCCCCCTAGAATCGAATCTCGCACTGGAGTTTTCCGACATTGACCTCGTTAACGATTTCGCCGAACTGCAGATTGATCTCGAGAGACTGAATCAATCGCTTGAAGCTCTAGGCGGTCACTACGCGCAGGCGACTGCAACGGTGCCGGGTTCGAAGCCCGATTACGACACGGTTCGAGGGAACATTGACCGTGTCAAAGAGAACACTGTGGCGCTAATGGGTTTCCTCGAAGAGGCAGAGTCTCGGGCATTCCAACTTCTGACTACGGTCAGGGTGCACGCGAAGTCTAAGCCCATCGCTCTCCGGCTCTTTGGGGCCATAGATCGTTCAACGAAGCGCTCCAAGAAGTTCGAAGCTGCTCTGGTCGAAGAGGAGCGTCTTTTGAAGCAGGAAATCGAGGCATCAGAGGCTAGGAGCCAGGAGACGATCGAGAGAGTCGCCGCGGGGAGAGTAAATCTGAAGTGACCGCAATGCGGCAACAACGCACAACACTTAACTGGAGCGGACGCGCAAGCGCGCCAGCTCAGTTCTCCCGTGCGGCCATAGCCCTAAACCGTCACGTTCTTAGAGGACCCGATGTGTACATGAGCCAAGGTCCGAAGACCAGATACCAGACTCAAACGAGGCTCGCTTGAATGCGTGCCAAGAGTAATGTGCGGAATCTGACTCTGATTCTGATCGCTGGTCTGATCGCTGTTGCGATTGGAATTTGGCGAATCAACAGTGCCGAACTCTCTCGCGCTCAGATCGCCGCCTTCGTCGAGAGCGCGACATCGGCCCTGGATCATCTTGCTAGTCGTGGCCTGCTGGACGATGCTCTCGGCGAGAGCGAAGAGTCGGTGGACCTGAATCAAGTCGGTAAGGAAATTGCTGTAATCCTTCGGGAAGAGATGCAGGACTTCGAAGCATCGCTGCGCCCAAGGCACCGCTGGAACCTGGTTGCTGTGGTGGTGGCCCTAGCAGGCATCTGGCTTGCATTTTCGTATTCAGTATTTACTGGCTCCGCGCAAAGGGCCTTCGACTACTTCTCAGACCTGTTTCAACCCGCCAGCAAGATCGATCTTACGGTGTCGGGTCCCGAGATCGTGACGACGGTCACAAGCCGTCTTGAAAATCGAGCTCAAATCTACCAATTTCAAGCGATCTCTTTCCTTTCACTGTCAATACTGGCCTCGGTCGCCGGCATTGCGCTGTTCCTTTATTCTGGGCATCTGGTGGCCAAGGAAGAGGCTCAGGCCACTGATCTTCTTGAAGAGATGGTCGATGATATGTCAGATGCAAGCTCTTCTCTTGCTTATGGGTTTGAGAGGATCGCTGATGACCTGGCTTGGGGTAGGCTTGAACCGCAGGTAGCAGAGGCCATATCAAAGATTGAGACTGACAAGATCGATTCTCAGATCGCAAACCTGCAGGCGATACCGCTCCAGGTCTCAATGAAGCTCATTGAAGACAAGAGCCGCCTGATCGCAACCACGACGACTAGGATTGGGTCAATTTTGCTCTTGATCTTCCTTGTGAAGGTGTTCGTTTCGGCTTATCGCTACTCTAGCCGCATGTTTAGTTTCTATTCAAGTCGGGTAGATATTATGCTATTGCTAGGCACTGAGTATCCAAGCGACTTAGCATTGCTGGCTCAGGCGCTTGGCGCCGAGCAAGTCTCATTTCCTGAAGAAGGGCCGAACTCCCTAGAGCGGCTGCTGGCGCAGAGGTCTAAAGGTGGCGACTAATGGTGTTTCTGCGGCACTGGCTCATTGGATGCCGCCGCCCAACCCGAGCGATCGAGCGAGCGGCGGGCCGTCGCTCATCGCCTGGCGTTAGGTGCCACTCGTGAGCAAGGCGAAGAGACCGGAGTTAACAGCAGGGGTGATCGCCTGTGGCCACTGCGGCAATCGAACTCTTATGCACGTCATGGCGAGCCACGAAGAGAGCCGGACTCTCATCGATCCGAATGGCCCTCCAGTCGATGTGGGTGAAGACTACGACCTTCTGAAGTGCCCCGCATGCCAGGGAATCAACTTACGTTTGATAGCGTGGGATGACTGGCATGTCGAGGCGATCACGGAGCAGGGCGATGACCCCGAAGGGGTTCTGGGCACGATTGTGTATCCGAGGCCACCGGAGATCCCTGATGGCCTGCCGCCGACGGTACGAAACGCATACCAGGAGGCGTTGATGGTTCGATCTGCGTCCCCCAATGCCTATTCCGTGCTGCTCGGGAGGGTTTTGGAGACGGTGTGCCGGGATCGCAAGGTATCCGGCAAGACACTCTATGAGCAGATCGCGGACCTTGGCTCAAGGGATGAGATTCCTGAGACGATTGTCAGAGTTGCGCAGGGGGTACGAAAGTTCCGCAATGTTGGCGCCCATGCAGGCAGCGGATCGCTCACCGCGGAAGACGTTACTGTTGTCGAGCGACTGGCGCGCGCTGTGCTTGAGTTTGTGTACACAGCGCCGTACCTGGCCAGTCTGGCGGAGAAAAAAATGACACCTAGCCGCCGGCGCCGCCGCTTACCGGCAGAACCGTTCGCCCCCCGCCCACCTCAGCGCCCGGTGGCCGCCGATGCTTGCTCCGATGGCTGCCCCCCGCCCCCAACCACTCCCCAAACCACCGCACAACCTCCACCGTCGAAGTCACCCGATTCTCCGTATCCCGAAAACCGTGCCCTTCGTCCGGAAAGAGGACGTAGCGGACGGGGATGTTGCGGCGTTGGAGGTTGTCGACGACTTGTTCGGCTTCGACGACGGGGACGTTGGTGTCGTTGGCGCCGTGGAGGACGAGGGTGGGGGCGGTGATTTGGTCGACTTTGTGGATCGGGGAGAGGTCGCGGAGGAGGTCGGCTTGGGTGTCGGGGTCGCCGTATTCGATTTTGGAGATGGCGGCGATATAGGGCTCGGTGTGCTCGAAGAAGGTTTCGAAATTCACCACGCCGTAGAGATTGGCGCCGGCGGCGAAGAGGTCCGGGTACCAGGTGAGGCCGGCCATGGTCATGTAGCCGCCGTAGGAGCCGCCCATGATGCCCAGGCGGTCGGCGTCGGCGATGCCGGCTTGGGTGAGGTAGCGGGTACTGGACTCGATGTCGCGGATGGCGTCGAAGCGGAGCTTGCCGTTGTCTAGGTTCACAAAGCGCTTACCGAAGCCGGAGGAGCCTCGGACGTTGGTGCCGAGGACGCCGATGCCTTGGCTGAGGAGGGCCTGGAACGTCGAGCGGAAATAGGGGCGTTCCTGGCCTTCCGGGCCGCCGTGGAAGGCGAGGACGTAGGGGGCGGGGCCGGTGACTCCCGGCGGCCGGTAGAGCCAGGCGGTGAGCTCGAGGCCGTCGTGGGCCGGGTAGCGGACCAGCTCCGGGCGCACCAACTGGTCGAGATCGACGCCGGCGTGGGGGCTGAAGGTGAGCTGGTTTAGGCAGCCGCAGGAGGGGTCGAGGGTCCAGATGTCCGATGGCGCGGCGGCGCCGGAGGCGTTGAAGACCAGGTGGTGGCTGTCCCGGGAGAACTGGACGCCGGAGAGGATCTCCGCCGGGGGTTCGGGGAGGAGAAGCTTGCCGTCCAGCTGGCCGTCGGGGGTGACCTGGAGGAGCTCCCACTGGCTACGCCCGGCCTGATTCCACAGCAGCAGAATGCGCGAGCCGTCGGGGCTGAGGACGAAGGTGTCGAGCTCGGCGTCGTCGCGCTCGGCCAGGATGATCAGCTGGTCCGGCTCCCCGGTCTCGGTGAGGGCCAGGCGCGCGAAGGCCTGGAGGTCGCGGTCCTGGTTGGTGGTGAGATAGACGGCCCGGCCGTCGGGGGTGAGCTGGCCGCCGCCGAAGGATCCGGGGCCCTCGTGGGGAGTGAGGACGATTTCTCGGGCGGAGGCGCTGTCGGGAGCGCTGTCGGGGGTGTCGCTGGAGTCGTCCTCGGCAGCAGCCTCGGGGGAGCCCACAGCGGTGTCGGCGGAACGGTCCACCAGCAGCAGGTCGTTGCTGCTGCGGTTCTCCATCCGCCAGAGCACCGCCCGTTGGCGATCCGGGCTGACGTCGGTGAGGAAGGTGAAGCCGGAGGCTTCGCTGAAGCGCGTCAGCTCGCCGGTGGCGACCTCCAGGAGGTAGGGGTCGGGGGCGCTGGGATCGCGGCGGTTGGAGCTGACCAACAAGTGGGTGCCGTCATCGGTCCAGCCGCTGACCCGGTTGCTGGTGCCGTCCCCTCCCAACAGGCGTTGGGCTTCGGTGCCGTCGGAGCGGACGATCCACACCTCGCCGGCGAGACTGCCGCCGGGGGCGAGGTTGAAGGCAATCCAATCAGAGGTGGGGGACCAGCGGGCGCCCTGGACCTGGGCGTCGAAGGCGGTGATTTGCCGCGGGAAGCCGCCCTCGACGGGTACCTTCCAGATCTGCGGGCTGCCGCTGAGGCCGGTGACGAAGGCCACCCACTGGCCGTCCGGGGAGAAGCTCGGCGAGGCTGCGGAGCCGATGCGCCCCATGCGCTTTACCAGCTCGGAGATCTCCGCGGTGGCAACTTTCTCCGCGCTAGCTTCCACAGCGTTGGCTTCCCTCGAACTGGCTTCCCCCGAACTGGCTTCCCCCGAATTGGCGGTCGCCGGCAGCACGCCGAGGGCGCTCACGAGGAGTAGAGCTGTGCAAACAGAGAAGAGCCTGGACCCGGCCGAGAGGGAGGAGGGAAGGATGCGGAGAAGGTGCATGGGGATCTCCTGGGCGATCATGGCGTGTGAATTTGGATCACTGTAAGGCCATGGACCGTGGTGGTCAATGTGGGGGAAGGCGGTTCGGTGCGGTCCTGGGACTCGCTATACTTCGAGGGGCGAAAGTGGAGGGGAGTTTGGAACTCGATGCAAGCATGATGGCCTTCCCGCGGCGGCGCGGGATGGATGGAGGATCAGGATGAGCAGCAAAGCCTTCTTATTTTTGGGCTGTGGAGCCTTCGTGATGATCGGCCTGGTGGTGGGCTTTTTGATGATGGTGGGAGGCCACAACCAGCTGATCACCCACCAGCAGAACGTCGGGGCCGCCTGGGCCCAGGTGCAGAACGCCTACCAGCGGCGGGCGGATCTGGTGCCCAATCTGGTGGCGACGGTGAAGGGCGCCGCGGACTTCCAGAGCGAGACCCTGCAGGCGGTGGTGGACGCGCGCTCGCGGGTGGGCAACATCCAGATCGAGGGCGCTCCCACGGAGCAGATGCTCGAATCCTTCGAGGCGGCCCAGGGCGAGCTGAGCTCGGCGCTGTCGCGGCTGTTGGTGGTGGTGGAGAACTATCCGGAGCTGACGGCGACGGAGAATTTCCGCGATCTGCAGAGCCAGCTGGAGGGCACGGAGAACCGCATCTCCGTCGAGCGCCGGCGCTTCAACGAGGCGGTGCGGGAGTACAACACCCTGCGGGGTAAGATCCCGATGAATCTGATCGCCAACGTCATGGGCTTCGAAGAAAAGCCCTACTTCGCCGCCGATGCGGGGGCGGAGAAGGCGCCGGAAGTGCAGTTCTAGGAAGAGTCTGAGGAGCGATTCGTGGCCCGAGGCATCCAGCGCCTGTTCAGCGAAGACGACCGCGCCGCCATCCGAGCGGCGACCGGGGCGGCGGAGGAGCGCACCTCCGGGGAGATCGTCCCCTACGTGGTGGAGCGCTGCGATCCTTACGAGGAGGCGGGCTGGAAGCTCGCCACCTTGGGCGGGCTGACGGCGGCGGTGTTCTCCGGGCTGATCCACTACCAGGGCGCCTTCTGGGGTGGCCTGGGAGTGCTGTGGGTGACCCTGCCGGTGGTGGCGGCGGCCATCGTGGGGTATCTGCTGCCGCTGTGGATTCCCTCCCTGCGGCGGCGGTTGATTTCCTCCGACGTCATCGAGCGGCGGGTGGCCCAGCGGGCGGTGGAGGCCTTCGTGGAAGAAGAGGTCTTCGCCACCCGGGACCGCACCGGTGTGCTGATCTTCCTCGCCCTTTTCGAGCATCAGGTGGTGGTCTTGGGGGATAGTGGCATCAACGCCCAGGTGGAGCCGGGGGATTGGAGCGGCATCGCGGCGCGGTTGGCGGTAGGAATTCGTCAGGGACGGGCGGCGGAGGCCCTGATCGAGGCCATCGACGCGGTGGGAGAGCTGCTGGAGGAGAAGGGGGTCGCCATCCAGCCCGACGATGAAGACGAGCTGTCGGACCATCTGCGGGTGCGGGATGACTAGCGGGATCCTCAGGCGCGCTGCTTTGGAGCGGCTGGCGCTGCTGTGGCTGTTGCTCGGGGTCTTCTGCCTCGGGGCGCTGACCCTCGCCGCGGAGGAGGAGGTGCCCTTCCTCACCGGGCGGGTCAACGACTACGCCCAGATGCTTTCCGAGGACGTGGAGGCCCGCATCACCACCCAGCTGAAAGCGCTGGAAGAGAGCACCGGCGCTCAGGTGGTGGTGCTGACGGTGGACAGCCTGGACGGCGAGGATATCGAGGGCTATAGCTGGCGAGTGGCGGAGACCTGGGGGCTGGGCCGGGGCGAGGTGGACGACGGCATTCTCTTCGTGGTGGCCCAGAATGACCGCAAGATGCGCCTGGAGGTGGGCTATGGCCTCGAACCCATGGTCACCGACGCCCTGAGCAGCCGCATTCTCAATGAGATCGTGGCACCGCGTTTCCGCGCCGGCGACTTCGGTGGTGGGGTGGAGAAGGGGGTGAGCGCGGTGGTGGGGCTGGTGGAAGGGCGCTCCGACGCACTGCCGGAACGGGTGGCGGACTTCCCGGGGCTGCGGGGCGGCGCTCAGATCGGTGGCCTACTGGTCTTCCTGCTCACCGTCGGCACTTTTTCTCTCTCGGCGATTTTCTCCCGCGGCTGCGCGGCGGTGGTGCTCTTCTTCTTCCTCATGCCTTTCTGGTACTTCTTCCCGCAGGCTCTCCTCGGCCCACCGGCGGGGCTCATCGCATTGGTGGCGTGGCTGTTGGTCTTCCCGGTGCTCTGGCTCTGGTTCCATAAGACCGGCGCCGGCAAGCGCTTTGCGGACAAGGGGGCCTGGAGCGGTCCTTTCATCTCCGGCGGCGGTTGGTCCAGCGGCGGCGGTGGGTGGTCCAGCGGAGGAGGCGGCGGCTTTTCCGGCGGTGGCGGCAGCTTTGGGGGCGGCGGGGCGTCCAGCAGCTGGTGACCCCCGGCAGAGGCCTGCCGGATCCTCCCGACGTTTTCCTGATGCTTCTCGCAGTATCCTGAATCGCTGAACAGCGTTTATTCTGAGCCCGTTGCGAACATCTGTGCCGGGCTCGCAGGGAGGCAAGATGTTTTCAGGGTTCCACCGCTTCGCTCCAACCATTCTTCAGATGTCCCGCGCTGCCGCCGTCCTCGCCGGAGCGTGGCTGCTCGCCATGCTGCCGGCGACGACGGCGGCGGCCATCGAACCCTCCCATCCCGGCGCCAGCTCCGACGGCGTTTTTCAGGGACTGCGGGGGGACGGTGCGGGGCTGGGGGGCGCGGTGCTCAATGTCGATACGGCGATGAGCTTCCCGACTATCCAGGACGCCATCAACGCCGCCGTCGCCGGGCAGACCTTGGAGGTGACGGTGCCCAGCCTGGTCGAGGGGCAGATTTTGGTGGATCGTAGCCTGACCCTGCGGGGGGCCACCGGCACCGAGGAGGTGTTGATGGCGGTGGACACCGGCAGCGCCGGCGACGCCCGGGCCTGGTTTTTGGTGGAGACCGGAGTCGACCTGACGGTCGAGGGACTGACCTTCGACGGCAACGGCTTCATGGTGCACCAGGCCTTCCGTCACCGCGGCACCGGCAGCTTCGCAGATTGCGCCTTCCGGGACATCCAATTCAACCCCTCGGGACCGACCTACGCCGGCACCGCCATCGTCGCCTTCGGTGGCGCCGTGGACGTGCGGCGGTGCAGCTTCGAGACCGTGGGCCGAGTGGGCATTCTGCTCTTCGGCGCTGGAGTCAGCGGTGCGGTGGTGGAGGACAGCGTGTTCACCGGCAAGGGGGACGGCGATTTCCTCGATTACGGCGTCGAGGTGGGGGCCGGGGCTGTCGCCACGGTGCAGCGCAACCGCTTCACCGATGCCCGCGGCGTCGCCAGCTCCGACGGCTCCCGGTCGGCGGGGATGTTGGTCACCACCTTCTTCGGTCCCGGCACCGCAGCGACGGTGGAGGAGAACGACTTCGAGGACAACGACCGCGGCCTGCAAGTGGGCTTCGACGGCGACACCTCGGCGGTGACCGCCTCTTTCAACCGCTTCTTCAACAACAACTTCGGCATGGGCAGCACCGCGCCGGGGGTGCTGGCGGAGAACAATTGGTGGTGCTGCAACGGTGGGCCCTTGGACATGGCCTGCGACACCTTCAAGGGGCCGGAGGATCCGGATTTCGACCCGTGGCTGGTGCTCGAAGTGAGCGCCGACCCGCCCTCTGCCCCCGGCGGCACCAGCTCACTGATCACCGCAGATCTGACCATGAACTCCGACGGCATGGACACTTCCGGCCTGGGCCACGTGCCCAACGACATCCCGGTGCTCTTCAGCGCCACCCTCGGCATCGTCAATCCGAGCATGGTGGGGACGATGGACGGCATCGCCGAAGCGAGCTTCGTGGCCGGCCCCAACCCCGGACCCGCCGACGTCGACGCGACGGTGGATTGCGAAACCGTCACCGCCGCCGTCGAAGTGCTCCCCGGCGGCGTCGCCATTCCCGCCCTAGGCCCCGCTGGATTGGCCCTGCTGGCGCTCCTCATCGCCTGCGCGGCGGTCGTCCTGCGGCGTCGCCGAGTGGCCTCTTAGCGCCGCTTCGAAGGCGGCGCCCAGGGTTCTCGAAGCCTGTCGCATTCGTGTGTCGGCGAAACTTAGTTCTGGACAAGCACCGAAAAGCTCGTGCTATAGTTTCTTCAATTCACGGATGCTGTGAGTCGAGCCTCACGGGATTTCGCAATTCCTGAGCGGGACGCAAGTCTCCAGGGGAGCTTTCCCGGGTCAGGGCGCCTCACACTCCGAGAAGTACAATTTGCGGCCTCCTTTGGGGCTGCCTGTTTGTCTCACCGAGCCTGACGACAAACGAATCCAGGATCAGCGATGGGCGCTGGTGCTGTGATTCATCCAGGAACGGGAACGACAAATGGGGAGCCACCAGGGTGACTGCCAACACTTCCGCGCTTTCCCTCTACAACGCTGACGACGGCCCCGAGGCCGCTACCGTCACCATCCCTCGTGACGCCCTCGATCCTTTGGTGGGTCTGCTGGGGGAGGTGGCCGGGTTGCTGGTCCTGGACGGTGATTCGTACACCGTCCAGCTGGACTGGTTCGAGAACCCGGTGGCCTCGCTGCAGGATCTGCCCCACGATCCGGAGCAGCGGCAGCGGCTGCTGCAGCTCTTCGGCGAGGTCATGGGCCAGGTCACCGGCGACTCCCTGGGCATTCCGAACCAGGTGGAAGGCCGTCAGTGGTATCCCATCGACAATCCGTTGAAGGAGGAGGAAGGCGACGGCGACAGCTCCTCCGACAGTGCCACCGGGCTCTATCTGGTGAGCGAGGAGAAGGGCGAGGGCGACGAGCAGATCACCATCCTCGGCCTCGGCGCCATGCACGCCTTCCTGGTGGAAGGGGTGGAGATTCGCCCCTACATCTACTTCCCGCTGCTGATCATGCCGCCGGTGGACGGCCAGACCTTCGTGTTGGGAGACCCGGCGTTTCCGGTGGAGCTGGGGGTGGACGTGCTCAAGGCGGACGGCGTCTTCGGCACCGGGGAGATCACCTTCGACGGCATCAAGGTCGCCTCCACCGTCAGCTTCTCGGACGATCCCTTCAGCCTCGACATCCTGCTGCTCAACCTCAAGCTGCCGCGGCAGGAGGCCAAGGACACCAGCGTCGGCGCGCTGCTGGGGGCGCCGGCGGATCAGTGGGTGTCCATCGCCAGCTACCTGCTGGTCTCGCAGATCGTGCAGCTGGCGCCGGAGCCCAATCGGGAGCGCTTCCGCAACATGGGCGACGCCCTGCTGGGCACCCTCGGGCTGATCGGCGACGTGCCGCCGGTGGATTGGAATCAGCTGGTGGCGGACGCCTCCCAGGCGCCGGAGATCTTTGCCAGCTGGCTGCGCACCGTGGCCTCCGACCTGGGCACTTTCCGCACCTGGTTGGGGGATTGGTACGCATTCTTCCAGGGCATCGACCCGGCTCAGGGAGCGGACCACATCACCGGTCAGGGCACCCGCACCGACCCCTTCGCCATCCCGCTGCTCACCGTCGCTGACAACGGCGTCGGCATCGCCTTCACCTTCGCCACCAAGGTGCAGGAATCGAATAAGGATCTGCTGGTCTTTCCCGGGCTGCGGCTGACGCCCAAGGCCTTCCAGCCGCTGGACGACAAGCCGGCGGTGGAGGTGCGCCTCGACGCCGTCACAGAGCTCATGCGCCTCAAGCTGCCCGGCGCCGGAGGGGCGCCGCCGGCACCCAAGGCCTTCCCGTCCTTCAGCGCCCTGGTGGTGTTGGCCAATCCCACCGCCGCCTTCACCGCGAGCGGCGATCCGGCGGAGACCACGGACGTGGTGTCCATCGGCAGCTTCCAGGCAGGCTTCAGCTATCGCAAGCCGGAAGGAGGGGACGGCGAAGAGGGCATTTATCCCACCTTCATGGCCACCGAGGTCCAGACTCCCTACGGCTCCTGGGACGCCATCGACTTCACCAATTTCGACGACTTGATGAAGAACGCCGGCGAGGTCATGGCGAGCCTGGTGCAGACCCAGCTCGACGCCTTCTTCGCCGCCACCGGCGACTCGGTGCCGGCGAAGATGTCCAAGGGCATGGCCGCCACCCTGGGGGTCACCGTGCCGCCGGGGTATACCTCTGCAACCTGGCCGGTGGATCTGCTGCTCTTCGGCCCCGGGGGCATCGAGGCGATCATCGCCGACCCCCTGTCCGCCCTCGGCGGCTATTTCACCCGCTGTCTGTCCACCGAGGTGGACGGCAAGACCGCCTGGCAGCAGCTGCTGCCGCAGGTGGCGGTGGTGTTGGGAGATCCCAGCGCCCAGGACCGCAAGGCCACCGGTACCGGTACCGAGGCGGATCCGTGGGAGATCCAGATGTTCTCCACGGACCCCTCGACGCCGTCTCCCTACCTGCAGTCGTGGGTGGTCCTCGATCCCGGCGCCGACCTCGAGATCGGCGACAAACCCATCGTGGCCATGGCGCTGACCTTCAAGGTGCCGCTGCCGGTGAGCGCGGTGGATCTGGGCTTCCAGCTGCGCGCCGACCTGCTTCAGATGGCCCTGCCGGACGCGGCGGGGAAGGGCTCCCTGGGCACCCTGTGGCTGCCCGGGGCGCGGGCAGACTTCCATCTCTCCGGCCCCGGCGGCACTGCGCTACGCACGCCCAACCTCGGCGGCGTCGCCATCGAGGCGAAGGAGATCACCGCCAATCTGGGCTGGAATCGGGTGCCGCCGCCGGCGCAGAATGACCAGCTGCCGCAGAATCCGTTCTACAACCACGTCACCGTGGCGGCGGTGAAGCTCTACGCCAACGAGGCGTTGGTGGACGAGCTGGGGGATATCCGCTTCAGCTTCCTCACCACCGAGTGGACCGACGAGGTGCTGGGCCAGCTCACCCGCGGCGTATTCGACGCCGCCGGCATATGGATGCTCTCCCACGGCGGATCCTTCGGCGTCGCCCTCACCGCCGCCTTCGGTCTGCTGCCGGACCTCTCCAAGGTGTTCAACGATCCCCCCGCCGGGGGCTACCCCTTCGCCCTGCCGGAGGGTCTCACCCTGCCGCCCAACTGGCCGCGGCTGGCGGTGTCCGACGAGGCCGACGGCGGCTTCTTCGTCAATCCGTGGGATTCGCTGCGCCAGCAGCTGGCGGCGGTTTACGGCGATGCCGCCACCGCGGTGCCGTGGATGCGCATGCTCGGCTGGGCGGTGGACGAAACGCTGCCGCCGGTGCCCGATCCGCAGCCGGAGGGCACCTACGCGGACCCGTGGTGGGTGGAGCTGGACCGCTTCTGGCAGCTTCAGCCATTGATTTGGATGGCCGGGGAGGGCGCCTCCCAGGCCCTGGGTTTCGGCGTTCGCCGGACCATGCTCTCGGAGAGCTCTTCCGCCGTCGGGGTGAAGCTCGAGGTCACGGCGCGGGTGGACCTCCAGGAGGTCTCGGTGGCCTCCGGCGCCGCGGTACTGGGGACGCCGGGGGTGGAGCTGCCCCGGGGCACCCTGGTGGCGACCCTCACCAACCCCACCGCCGGCCAGCCGCTGGTGCAGGCCAACGGGCTGGTGGTGGGCAGCGCGGAGGTGGGCTTCTTCGTCGACGCCGGCGGCGTCACCCCCATCGTCAATCTCTACGATTCCCGCTTCAGCGCCGGCGAGCCCCTCCAGACCTTCGACCTGACGGTAGCCCTCAGCGGCGACGAGCAGGAGCAGGTGCTGGAGACCCTGCTCTACGCCACCATGACCAAGCTCACCGAGGCGCTGAGCGCGGTGCCGGCAATCCAGCCCCTGCTGGCGGTGCTGGAGGATCTCACCCTGGTGGAGGCGCCGGAGAGCGAGGGCGAGCCCTACGGCATCAACCTGGGCTCCTGGCGCGCCATGGTGGCGGATCCGGTAGCCTTCCTCGGCGGCCGCATGCAGCTGGTGCTCCAGGACGGCGAGCTGCTCTCCCGCTTCTACAACGACCTGGCGCAGCTGTTGGGCTTCGAGAGCGCCGAGCTGCCGGCGGCGCTGGCGGGGCTGCCGGATCTGCTGGTGGCCCTGGGGCTGGCGGAGAAGCAAGCCGGCGGCTATGGCCTGCGGCTGACCCAATGGGTGCAGCTGATCCAGCACCCGGTGGCCTTCCTTTCGGAGCAGGGCCGGGCGCTCCTGGATCCGGCGGATCCCGGACTGCGCCAGGCGCTGGTGAGCGCTTTGAGCCAGCTGCCGGCGCCGCCACCGCCGCTCTCCGACGCGCCGCTGACCATTTCCGAGAACACCCTCATCACGTTGCGCATCCCGGCGGACAAGCTGCTCAACATCGGCGAGTACCTGCAGGTGGACGCGAGCCTGACCCTCAACCTCCAGGCTCTGACTCTTACCGCGTCGGTGGTGCTGACGTCGATCCAGGCGCGGGCGGACCTGCGCTTCGACATGATCTTCAATCTGGCGGAGGCCCGGGCGGCCCGCGCCCGCGGGCGGCAGCTGGCGTTGGCGAGCATCGACCCTCAGTGGGCCTTGAGCCTTTCCGGTGCCGAGATCAACGGCGTGCCCTCGCCCTTCGAGCCCATCGCTTTCTATCCGCTGCCGGATCAGACCTCGGTGCAGGAGTACCTGGCCCAGCTGGGGCTCCAGGTGCCGGTGCTGCTGGCGTCCTCCATCGGCAGCCAGCTGATCAACGACTTCGCCATCGGCGACGGTCAGCAGGCGAAGTACCCGGTGATTTACCGCATCCTCCAGGGCCTGGGGCTCACCGTGCCCAGCGCCAACGGCGGCCTGGATCAGGTGCAGAGCCTGGCGGGGATCTTCCTTCACCCCATCGATTGGATCTTGAGCGAGCCGGTGCTGGGCAACGGCCAGGGCGGCTTCGACCTGGCGAAGGTGGGCCAGGCGCTCTACGCCGTCCCCGGTCCCGACGGCGTCGCCGGTCCGGGCAGCATCCGCCTGGAGCAGGAGTCCAAGGGCGACCTGGCGGGCATGGCGCTCACCGGCCTGCCCTACGGCACCTCCATGAGCTTCACCTCCGGCGATCCGGGCATCGCCTTCGGCATGGGGCTGAGCTATACCTTCAGCGGTGACGGCCTGGACGAGCTGACCATGGTGCGGGCGGCGGAGGTGGAGATCACGCCGAGCATCGAGATGAGCGGTCAGCTGCTCTTTGGCAAGGGCTCCGGAGTGAAGGTCAGCGGCGAGATCATTCCCAGCTTCCTCTTCGACTCCGAAGGGCCCACCACCTTGAGCGTCCGCACCGCCTACGACGCCGGCTTCGAGCTCGGGCTGTGGGGTACGTTGAACGGCACTCGCTTCCCACCGGAGGAGGGTCAGTGGGTCGAGCTGGTGCCTTTCGGAGGCTTGAGCCAGTTCCAGGCGGGGATCACCGCGATTCTGGACTACGCCACCGGCCAGCTGGTGACGCTCTACGACGACTTCAAGACCGAGCATCCCCAGTCGCCGGTGGTGACCATCACCGACAACGTCATGGGGGTGGTGAATTTCTTCGGCATCACCAGCGTCCAGACCCTCCACGACACCTTCCAGCTGGTGTCCACCGATCCCCTGGATTGGCTGATCAGCTTCTTCCGCGACGACAAGCTGCCGGCGACCCTGGAGCAGATCGACAAGCTGATGAGCCCGGACTACCTCAACCTGCCGGGCTTCAGCTACCAGCAGGGAGCCACGGTGATCACCTACACGCCGGCCTTCCCGGCGGCGCTGGGGGAGATGTCGGTGGATCTGGGATCCAAGGACGGCGTCTTCGGCGTCTTCGTGGCGCCGAAGGTGACCCGGGATTGGGCGTTGCTCCAGGGCTCCGCGGGCATCGGCTTCGAGACTCCACTGCAGGTGGGGGCGCCGCTGCGCTTCGACCTGCAGGTGGACATCGGAGTGGCGAAGGACGCCGAGATCCTGCCGGCGCAGCTGCCGGGGGCGCCGGTGCTGCTCTTCGGCCTGGACGTCGGCACCGCCTCCGATCTGCAATATTTCCTCCGCTTCTATCCCCTCGGAGAGGGCAGCGCCAAGACTGATCTGCTCATCGGCCTGCTGCCACCACCGCCCTACCTGGCCTACGGCGACAATCCGACCCAGCCGGTGCCGGCGACGGATTGGTTGCTCACCTTCACCACCTACTTCCTGGTGCCCTTCCTGGCGGACATGGTGCTGTCCACGGAGCAGGTGGCGGGGTGGCTCAACGCGCCGCTGCTGCCCAGCGATGCGACCTCGCCGCCGCCGGGACCGATCCTGGCCTCTTGGGGTCTGCTGGTTCAGGACGGCGATCCCCCCGACGCCAAGTTCACTCTCCACGACCTGATCACCATCTGGACCAATCAAGACGGTGAGCGGCTGAGCCCGTTGCAGATCGTCGAGCGCCTCTTCCTGGCGGTGCTGGAGGGTCTGTCGGGCAAACGGGTACTGGCCATCGGCGAGAACGGCGGCATCTACATCGAGGCCCAGGACGCCGAGGGTGGAGCGAAGAAGGATTACGGTCTGCGGGTGACCATCCCGGACATCGTGGTCATCGGCTCCGCCGCCAACGGGGAGGACTCCGCCGGCACCGTCCAGGTGCTGATCCAGCTGGGCAAATTCCTCTCGGTGGACGAGCGCAGCTCCACCAATTGGATTCAGGCTTCCGATCCGGCGGTGAAATTCGACGCCGCCGGCGCGTATTTCTTCCTGGTGCGCAACCCCACCGCCGGTGAGCCCAAACCGGAGTTCCATCCGCGGGTGCAGCTGGTGAGCCTCGGCCTCGACGTGCGCCGGGCCAACGGCGAGCCGCTGGTGGACTACAGGGGATTGCTGATGGGGAGCATCGAGCCCCGCACCTACCTCTCGCTGGACTTCGCTTCGCTCTCCGACACGTCGGTGGGCGGTGCGATCCAGGTGGGGGGCATCGGCGTGCCGCTGGGCAAGGACACCATCGACGGCGTGACCGGCAACACCAACCCGGTGGCGGAGAATCTGCTGGCCACCGGCGAGGCGCCGGACGACGACAGCA
Organism: Acidobacteriota bacterium; assembly: GCA_034211275.1. Taxonomy (NCBI): domain Bacteria; kingdom Pseudomonadati; phylum Acidobacteriota; species Acidobacteriota bacterium. Next base: position 1,910 of record JAXHTF010000018.1, on the reverse strand, counting down.
CCCAGGCCACCAACCCCACCTTCTCCATGGCCATGGGCTATGTCCATGATCCGAAGAACGACACCAACCTCTTCGTGCGGCTGTGCGACGACGACGCCACCAGCTGCGACGACAACTTCATCTGGCTGGCCATGCAGCGAGCCTTCGGACCGGTGCACTGCCGGCAAATCGGCTTCGGCTGGGAGGGACCGGAGAAGCGGCTGCTGGCGGGCTTCGACGGCAACGTCTCGCTCCTCGGGTTGGCCCTGACGCTGATTCGCCTGAAGGTGGGCATCCCGGTCACCACTCCGCTGGACTACAAGAACTACACCCTCGATCTGGAAGGCATCGACCTGAGCTTCAAGGGCGGCCCGGTGGAGATCAGCGGCGGCTTCCTCAAGACCACCAAGGAGGTGGGCGGCGAGGAGGTCATCGTCTACACCGGTCTGGGGATGATCAAGGCGTCGAAGTTCGCCCTCACCGCCATCGGTTCCTACGGCCTCATCGGGCAGAACACGCCGTCGCTGTTCATCTTCGCCGCCCTCAGCGTCCCCATCGGCGGGCCGCCGTACTTCTTCGTCAAGGGCTTGGCCGGGGGCTTCGGCTTCAACCGCAACCTGGACACCCCCCGGCGGGCGGCGGACATCTTCGACTTCCCCTTCGTCAAGGGGGTGGTGGATCCCAGCTACTTCTCCGGCAACAACGCCGACGTGGCCCTGGAGCGGCTGTCCACGGTCTCCGAGCCGGAGCGCGGTGCTTACTGGCTGGCGGCGGGGATCGAGTTCAGCTCGTTCCAGATGATCAACGCCTTCGCCTTGCTGACGGTGACCTTCGGCGTCGACTTCGAGCTCAATCTCTTGGGCATGGCCACCATCGAGCTGCCGGTGACGGTGGACGGCGGCGACAGCTACAGCCCCATCGCTCGCGCCGAGCTGGCGCTGCTGGTGGCCTTCCGGCCCAGCGAGGGGCTGCTGGCGGTGGAGGCGGCCCTCTCCGCCAATTCCTACGTCATCGACAAGGCGGCGCGGCTCACCGGCGGTTTCGCCTTCTTCATTTGGTATCCCCCCAGCCCCCACGCCGGCGAGTTCGTCATCACCCTCGGTGGCTATCATCCGCGCTTCGACCCGCCGGAGTACTACCCCGACGAGCCACGGCTGGGCTTCTCCTGGCTGCTGCCTCAATACGGCGTCACCATCGAGGGCGGGGCCTATTTCGCCCTGGTGCCCACGGCGGTGATGGCCGGCGGCTTCCTGCGGGCTCAATACAAGGCGGGAAATCTCAAGGCTTGGTTCAACGCCCAGGCGGATATGTTGATCAGCTGGAAGCCTTTCTACTTCGATGTCTTCATCGGCATCCGGGTGGGGGCGTCCTACAAGGTCGACCTGCTCTTCGTCTCCAAGACCTTCAGCGTCGAGCTTGGCGCTGAGCTCAATCTGTGGGGACCGCCCACCGGCGGCAAGGTGCGGGTGAGCTGGTGGGTGCTCTCCTTCACCATCAGCTTCGGCCCCGGCCGGGAGAGCAAGCGGCCTCTGGGCTGGCCGGAGTTCGATCAGAGCTTCCTGCCTCAGCCACAGGAGGATCGGGTCGCCGCCGCCCGCCTGGGGACCCTGCCGCCACGGGATCCGCGGTTGGAGGCAAGGGTGCCCCGGGGGCTGGTGCAGAGCATCATCGACGAGGCCACCGGCGAGGTGCTGCGCTGGATCATCAATCCCCAGGATCTGGAGCTGGAGACCGCCCTCCAGGTGCCCGCCGTCGCCGCAGAGTTCAACGGCGCGCCGGTGGCGACGGTGCTGGTGCCGATCCCGGGCTCCGATCCGGTGGAGTACCAGGAGGTGCCCTTCGCCCAGGCCACCACCGATTTGGGCATCGTGCCCATGAAGGTCTCCGGTCTCAACACCGACCACCGCTTGACCCTGAGCAAGAACACCGCC
>JAXHTF010000017.1 GCA_034211275.1 Acidobacteriota bacterium | reverse complement strand
GCCCACCCTACGCGCGAAGGTGCACCAGCGAGCTGTAGGGTGGGCGCCAGCCCACGCTCTCGACGACCAAGCTTGAGTGCAGGGCTACGGACAGACTCGGAACGACGCCGTGTCCGCGAGAGCTTGGGCGCGGTTGCCGAGGGGGTTCTCGTAGGTTTCGGTCTGGCCGCTGACGGTGTCGGTGACGGTGATCAGGTACTCGACGTTGGTGGCGGCAGCGGCGAGGACCCAATAGCGGCCGTTCACCGGGCAGCCGTCCAAGACCTTCACCAACAGCTCCCAATTCGATTCCTGGAAGAACCAGAAGAGCACCGAATCGTCGGAAGCGCCGGTCACCTGGGAGCCGACGCCGGTGTTGTCGTCGCGATCCCGCCAGGTCACCGAAACCCGGAAGCGGTCTCCGTTGAGGCAGGCGGTGCTGCTGGACTCGACGCATTCGGAGCCCGGCGGCGGTGAGGTGGGCGAGTCCGGATCGGCGCCGAAGAGGACACGCTGGCCGCTGCCCATGGGGTCGAGCCAATCCCGCAGCCGCCGGGTGGGGCTGGGGCCGTCCCAGTGGGCGTCGAAGCGGCCGTAGACGTCGAAGCCGGAGGGGAACCTGCACGAGGCGATGCCGCCGGTGAGGGTGCCGACGCAGAGCTGGGTGTCGCGGCGGAAGATGCACGATCCGGAAGAGCCGGGCTCGGTGGTGCCGTCCTCCCACTGCCCCACTCGCCAGTAGCCGGGATCGTCCTCCTGCAGCGGATCGTCATCGAAGCTGATGGCCTTCTCCCGTAGATCCGGGTGATGAATCCCCACCACCCCGACGGTGGGCGCCACGCCGGTAGCGTCCCAGCCGGCGTAGTAGGTGTCGAAGGCAGGGTCCGGCTGCTGCATCAGCTCCACCAGGGTGAAGTCCGAAGACGCATCACCGGCGCGCCAGATGGCGCCGCTTTGATTGTCCGCCAGCGAGCCTCCGGAGAGCTGACCGCAGGACGGTGACTGGTAATTCCAATACACCACCATGGAGCCCGCGTTGCCGGCGGTGATGTCGCAATGCTCGGCGGTGAGCAGATAGGGACGAAAGTCCCCGGCGGTGTTGTTCATCAGCGTTCCGGTGCACAGCCCGATGCCGTTGACGGTGAACCACCCGACGCTACGGATCTGATCCCGCCAGCCGTTGCCCTCGGGACAGACCACGTCGTTGTTGCAGCTTCCCTGCTTGGTGGGAAAGTCCCCCTCGATCTCCGCTCCCGGCGACTGCCCTCCCACCGGGCGATAGCCCCGCTGCACCGATGCGACGCGGAAGCTGGCGCTGGCGGGGGCGACGCCGGCGGGCAAATGCAGCTCCAACACCGCCTCCTGCCCCGGCACCAACGCCGTCCACAGCTGCCCCTCGCGGGTGCGGTGGTCGCGGGTGTAGGGCCCTTGCACCACGTTCCCGATGCCGTCGTGGAGCCACAGCCGCGCCCCGGCGGGCAGCTGGAAGTCGTCGAGACGGAGGTTGAGGCTGAGAGCGCCGGGACTGACCATGCGCAGTCGCCACAGCCGCGAGCCGTCGGCGAGCTGCTGCCAGACCCCCTGCTCCGAAGCGGTCCATCCCACGGGCAAAGCCTCGGCGAAACGGCGGGGGCCGGTGAAGGGCTCGGCGGCGGCATCCTCCGCCATCAGCCGCTCCCGATCAACCGGGGCCAGGCGCTGCGCCTCGAGGAGCTGCCCCGCAACTTCCGCCGGGGCCGCCAGGCTCAAAGGTTGCTCGGCCACCGGCTGGTCACCGGCGGCGGGCACCACCAGCAGCGCACCGAGACACAGGGCCAACCACGACGCCGGCCCGCGGCCAGGGGCCTGGGAGCTGGAAGCGAGGAACCTGGAGAGACGACGGAATCGGGTGAGCATGCGGTTCTCCTCGTGGGGAGCAGGCAGTCTACGGAGCGAAGCGCGCGGTCAAATATTGATCGATCGGCCGTCCACCGCCAGAGCGGCTTCCTTCACCACCTCCGCGAGGGTCGGGTGAGCGTGGCTGGACCGGGCCAGGTCTTCGCTGCTGGCTCCGAATTCGATGGCCACCGCCGCTTCGGCGATGAGGTCGCCGGCGCTGGGGCCGATGATGTGGACCCCGAGGATGCGGTCGGTGTGAGCGTCGGCGAGGATCTTGACCTGCCCGTTGGTGTCCCCCAGGGCCTTGGCGCGGCCGTTGGCCATGAACGGGAACTTGCCCTTGGAGTACTCGATGCCGGCCTCCTGGAGCTGCTCCTCGGTCTTGCCCACGGAGGCGATCTCCGGGTGGGTGTAGACGACGTTGGGAATGGCGTCGTAGTTGACGTGGCCGGAGCCCCGCACCATCTGCTCGACGCACACCACCCCTTCCTCCTCCGCTTTGTGAGCGAGCATGGGGCCGGCGATGACGTCGCCGATGGCGAAGATCCCCTCCACCTCGGTGGCGAAGTGCTCGTTCACCGGGATGCGGCCACGGTCGTCGAGCTCCAGCCCGACGCTGTCGAGGCCGAGATTCTCGGTGTAGGGCTTGCGGCCCACCGCCACCAGCACGCGGTCGCAGTGCACCGGGTCCAGCCCCTCCGCCTCCACCACGCAGCCGTCCCCCTCGACCCGGGCGCCGGTGACTTTGACCCCCAGGTGGAATTCCAGCCCCTGCTTCTTGAACAGCCGCTGGGCCATCTTGGCGGTCTCGCCGTCGATGCCCGGGAGGATGCGGTCGAGGTATTCGAGCACCGTCACCTTGGCCCCCAGACGGCGCCACACCGAGCCCAGCTCGAGGCCGATGACGCCGGCACCGATCATCACCAGGTGCTCCGGCACCTCCGGATAGCTCAAAGCGGTGGTGCTGTCGCCGATGCGGTCGCCGTCCATCTCCACCCCGGGGAGGGTGGCAACGGCGCTGCCGGTGGCGATGAGGATGCGCTCCGCCTCGAGGTGAGTGGTCTCGCCGTCGTCCCCTTCCACCACCAGCTTGCCGGGACCGTCGAGACGGCCGTGGCCCTGGTAGCGGGTGATGTCGTTCTTCTTGAACAGGCCGGCGACGCCGGTGGTGAGGGCACGGACGGTCTTGTCCTTGTGCTTCATCATGCGCGCCAGGTCGAGTTCCACACCCTGCACCTGGACGCCGAAGGCTTTCAGGCCGTCTTTGGCCTCCTCGTATTTGTGGCTCGCCTCCAGCAGCGCCTTGCTGGGGATGCAGCCCACCCGCAGGCAGGTGCCCCCGAGCTCCGGGACCTTCTCGATGCAGGCCACGTCGAGACCCAGCTGGGCGGCGCGGATGGCGGCGACGTAGCCGCCGGGACCGGAGCCCACCACTACCAAGTCGTGCTTGTGGCCGTCAGCCTTCTCGCTCTTGGATGCAGCCATCTCAAACCTCCAGGAGCATGCGGGCGGGATCCTCGAGACACTCCTTGACGCGCACCAGGAAGGTCACCGCCTCGCGGCCGTCCACGACCCGGTGGTCGTAGGTCAGGGCCAGATACATGATCGGGCGGATCACCACCTCGCCGTCCACCGCCACCGGCCGCTCGACGATGTTGTGCATGCCGAGGATGCCGCTCTGGGGCGGATTGACGATGGGGGTGGAGAGCATGGAGCCGTAGATGCCGCCGTTGCTGATGGTGAAAGTGCCCCCCTGGAGCTCGTCGGGGGAGAGCTCGTTGTCCCGGGCGCGGGTGGCGAGGTCGGCGATGGCCTGCTCGATCTCGGCGAAGCTCAAGCGCTCGGTGTTGCGGATCACCGGCACCACCAGCCCCTTGCCGCCGCCGACGGCGACCCCGATGTCGTAGTAGTTCTTGTAGACGATGTTGCCGTCGCGGATCTCGGCGTTGAGGCCGGGGATCTCCTTGAGGCCCTCGATCACCGCCTTGACGAAGAAGGACATGAAGCCCACCTTGATGCCATAGCGCTTCTTGAAGGCCTCCTGGTGGGCCCGCCGCAGGTTCATCACCGCCGACATATCCACCTCGTTGAAGGTGGTCAGGAGGGCGGCATCCTGCTGGGCACCCACCAGACGCTCGGCGATGAGCTTGCGCAGGGTGGTCATGCGCACCGTCTCCTCCTGGCGCGAGCCGCCGGAGGCTTGGCCCGCAGGCCGGGCAGGGCTCGATGCGGGCTTCTTCTCGCCGCTCTTCTTCTCGGGCGACTTCTTCGCCGCTTCCTTCTTCTTGCCGTCGGCCTTCTTATCGTCGGCCTTGTCCTCGCCGCCGTCCAGATGACGTTGGACGTCCTCCTTGAGCAGCCGGCCGCCGGGGCCGGTGGCGCGAACCGCGGAGGCCTTCAGGCCGTGCTCGTCGAGGAGCCGCTGGGCCGCCGGCATGATGCGCGGCTCACCGGATTCCTCGCCGGAGTCGTCCTCACCGGCGGAATCTTCCTCCGCGGCAGCCTCGTCGCCGGAATCGCTGGAATCGTCTTCCGCGGCTTCCTCGTCGTCGTCGCTCTCTCCGCCGTCGCCGGAATCCGCTTCGCCCTCTTCCATCAACCCGATCACCGCGCCCACCTCGACGGTGTCGCCGGTCTGGACCAGGATCTTGGTCAGGGTTCCCGAGACCGGAGCCGGAAGCTCCATGGACGCCTTGTCGGTCTCGATGACCACCACGTCGTCGTCCACCTCGACGAAAGAGCCTTCGTCGATGAGCCAATCGCCGATCACCACCTCGGTGATGGATTCGCCGGCGGAAGGTACTTTCAATTCGATCGCCATGTCGCGTTCTGCTCCTGTCTCGCTCTATCTCTTCGCGGACCGGCGGAGGACGCCGGGGCCGCGCTCGATCAGGCTCCCGATCATCAGGATCCTAGGGCCCGCTCGATCAATTCTTCTTGTTCTTCCTTGTGAGCCGCCGCCGACCCCGTCGCCGGGCTCGCCGAGGCCTTGCGGTAGATGCCGCCCTCCAGGGGCCAGCGGCCGAAAAGCTCTGTTCCCAGCCGCATGCGCAGGAAAATCCAGGCGCCCATATTCTCCGGTTCTTCCTGCACCCAGTAGACCTGTGTGCCGTCCGGATAGGGCTCCAGAGCCTTTTCCAGCTGATCCAGCGAGAGGGGGTAGTACTGCTCCAGCCGCACGATGGCGACGTCGCCGATCTCCCGCTCTTCCCGGGCGCCAGCGAGGTCATAGTACACCTTGCCGGAACACAGCAGCACCCGCCGCACCTTCGAGTCGTCGGTCACCTCGGCATCGGGGATCACCCGCTGGAAGTGGCCCTCGGAGAAATCCTCCAACGAGGATTTGGCCTTCGGATGGCGCAACAGGCTCTTGGGGGACATGACCACCAGGGGCTTGCGCAGGGGGCGCAGGACCTGGCGGCGCAGGCAGTGGAAGATCTGCGCCGGCGTGGTGAGGTTGACCACCTGCAGATTGTCCTCGGCACAGAGGGTGAGGAAGCGCTCCAACCGGGCGCTGGAGTGCTCCGGCCCCTGGCCTTCAAAGCCGTGGGGCAGCAGCAGGCCGAGGCCGCTGAGGCGATTCCACTTGTCCTCGCTGCTGGAGAGGAATTGGTCGATGATCACCTGGGCGGCGTTGGAGAAGTCGCCGAATTGCGCCTCCCAAAGCACCAGCGAGGACGGATAGTCGAGGCTATAGCCGAACTCGAAGCCCATGGGACCGATCTCCGACAGCGGGCTGTCCCAGACCTGGAATCGAGCCTGATTCTCCGCCAGGTGGCCCAGGGGCAGGTAGGTACGGCCGTCGTTGGGGTCGTGGAGCACGGCGTGGCGGTGGCTGAAGGTGCCCCGCTCGCTGTCCTGGCCGCTGAGACGCACCGGATGCCCTTCCGTGAGCAGGCTGGCGAAGGCCAGCGCTTCGCCGGCGCTCCAGTCCAGCAACTCTTCGCCGTCGGCCATTTTCAGCCGCGCGTCCAGGAGGGCACTCTGCAGCTTGGGATGAGCGGAGAAACCCTCCGGGAGCCGGGTGGTGGCCCGCAGCAGCTCCGTCACCCGCTCCTCGGGAACGGCGGTGGTGACCTCCGGCACGTCGGCATCGGGCCCGCCGGTGTAGGCCTGCCAAATGCCCGCCCCCATGACCGGGTGCTTGCGCTCGAAGTCCGGGTCCCGCGCCCGCTTGAGCTCCTGCTCCAGCAGCTTGCGGCGATCCTTGGCGATGCGCTTGGCCTCCTCGGCGGTGACGCCTCCCAGGGGTAGCAGGCTGTCGAGATAGCCCTCCCGCACCGACTTGCGCTGACGAATCTGCTCGTAGAGCAAAGGCTGGGTGAAGGCCGGCTCGTCGCCCTCGTTGTGGCCGTAGCGGCGATAGCAATACATGTCGATGATCACATCGCTGCCGAATTCCTCGCGATACTCCATCGCCATTTCGATGACCTGAGCCACCGCTTCGGGGTGCTCGCCGTTGACGTGGAAGATGGGGGTCTGAAGCATCTTGGCCACGTCGGTGGCGTAATGGCTGGAGCGCCCGCTCTCCGGCGGCGTGGTGAAGCCGATCTGGTTGTTGACCACCAGATGCAGAGTGCCGCCGGTGGCGTAGCCGGGCAGATTGCTCATGTTGAGCATCTCCTGCACCACACCCTGGCCAGCGAAGGCGGCGTCACCGTGGATGAGCACACCCAGGACCCGGCGCCGCTCGGCATCCTCGCCGCGGTCTTGCTTGGCCCGGACCCGGCCGAGCATCACCGGCCCAACGAACTCCAGGTGACTGGGATTGAAGCACAGGGAAAGGTGGAGCTCTCTACCGTTGGCCAAGCGGCGTTCGGTGCTGTAACCGAGGTGGTATTTGACGTCCCCGCGGCCGCGGAAGAGCTCGGCGTCGGCGTCGGCGAATTCGCGGAAGATCTCCGCCGGGCTCTTGTCCATGACGTTGGCCAGAACGTTGAGCCGGCCGCGGTGGGCCATGCCGATGACGATCTCCTCCGCCTCCTGCTCGCTGGCCGCCTGGATCACCTGCTCCAGCAGCGGGATCAAGGTCTCCGCCCCCTCGGCGGAGAAGCGCTTGGCGCCGAGGAATTTCTTGTGGATGAACTGCTCGAAGATCTCAGCGTCGGTGAGCTTGGTGAGGATGCGCCGCTGCTCTTCGACGCTGAGCTTGCGGCGGCAGGCGGGATCCTCCAGCCGGCGCTGCAGCCACTGCTTGCGCTCGACGCTGTCGAGATGCATGTACTGGACCCCGATGGAGCCGCAGTAGCTGTCCTTCATGCGCTCGATGATCTCGCTGAGCTTGAGCACCAGGGTGCCGGGGATGGTGGCGCTGGAGTAGACGTTCTCCAGATCCTCCTCCTCCAGCCCCCAATGCTCCAGCTCCAGCTCCGGCACTTTGTAGGCGGGCTTGGCCAGAGGGTTGAGATCCGCCAGCAGGTGTCCCCGCACCCGGTAGGCGCGCACCAGCTGATCCACCCGATGCTGCCGCGAAGCGCGGTCCCGCAATCGCCGGCTGAGGCCGCGGATCATCCCCTGGGCGAGGCGCGGCTCGGCGTTGAGGCGGGGCAGCAGATCCGTGCCCTCCAAGCACAGCAGCCGCACGTGGCCGCGGGCCAGGGCGTCCGCTACCCGCGGCTCGCTCTCCAACACCGCCAGCTCCCCCACCACGTCGCCGACGCCCAGCTGGGCCACCAGCTCGCCGTCGCGCCAGATGACGATATTTCCCTCCGCCACGATGTAGAGGGCGTTGCCCACGTCCCCCTGGTGGAAGAGATACTCGCCGTCCTCCAGCTCCAGCTCACCCATCAAGGCAGCGATCTGCTCCAGCTCGCCGTCCGGAAGATCCTGGAAGAGGCGTACGCTGTGCAGGAAGGGAGTGCGCTCCTCCACCGCCGCGGAGCTCGGTGGCGGCGGCGGCGACGGCCGCGGCGCCGAGGTGCCGAGGGCAGCTCCCCCCGGAGGGTTGAAGATGGACGAGGGATGGAAGGACGGCCCCAGTGCCGGCCCCTCGGACGAGCCGGCACCGCTGCCGCCGCCGCTCGAGGCCCCACCGCTGGAGGACGCCTCCAGCTGGGAGAAATACTCCCGCCAGGCCTCGCTCACCGATTCCCGATCTTGACGATAGCGTCGATATTGCTGCTCGACGAAAGCCAGGCTCTCGCCAGCGAAAAGCTGCTCAGCAGACTTCATGTCTTCGGTAGCTCCCTACTCTTGAAACTCGAGTCTCCGAACGCGGACGGCTCCAACGCCCTCTCGGGCCGAGGCAACACCTCGGCCGGGCAGGGTGAAACCCATCCGTGGGCTCCGAGCCGCCGTGCCCGCGCTCGAGTCCATTGTATGCAAGGGATGCGAAAAGTTCAGGTGGCGTCAATTCTTGGCGCGCAATTGATCCAGCAAGCTCCGCGCGGAACGCTCCAGCTGAGGGTCCAGATCTTCCTCCAAAAGGTCCTCCACCAACGCCTGGGCGTCCCGACTCCGGCCGCTGTTGGCCGCCTGCACGGCAGCATTGAAACGATCCACTTGCCGATTATGCCGCTCGACGGAGCGTACTTGCTCCAGTTGCCGCAGCAAATCCAGCCGCCACACCGGATCGGAGGTGAGCTCCGAGATTTCCTCGAGCAGCGCCAGAGCGGGCTCCACCCGGCCAGCCTCCAAGAGCTCGCTGGCATGCTCCAGATCCGCTCGCAGCACCGCCTCGGTGGCGGCCTCCACCATCTGCTCGTCCCCCAGCCGCGCCAGATCCCGCTCAATCACCGCCCGGGCCTCTTCTCGGCGCCCCAACCGGGCGTAGGTCACCGCCAGATTGAACACCACGTCGCCGCGGGAGGGTAGCAGCCGGCGAGCCTGCTTCAGGGCTTCGAGACCGCGCTCCGAGGCCTCAGGCTCCAGAGCATAGGCAGCGCCCAGGCCGACCCAAGCTTCGGGGAAGTCGGGATTGAGCCCGAGGCTGCGCTGGAAGGCACCGCGCGCGGCGGCGATCTCCCTCTCGGCGCGGCCCTCCAGCTCCGCGGCGGTGAGCCGGCGGCCGACCCAGGGAGCCAGCAGGTTGCGGCCGTAGAGATAGTGAATGCGGAAATCGCCGAAGGCCAGCTCCAACGCCCGCTCATAGTAGCCGCGGGCATCGTCCCAGCTCTCCGTCTGATCCTCCAGGTAGCCAAGCCCCGCCCAAGCTCCTCCATGCCGCGGATCGAGCTCCAACGCCTCCAGGAAGTGGCTCCGCGCAGCCTCGGCCCGACGGGGCGCGGCGTAGGCCAACAGATCTCCCAGCCGGTAGAGGGTCTCGGCCCGCGGCAAGTCGGTCACCGTTCCGGGCACCGTCGCCGCCTTCAAACCGGCCACCGACAGCTGCAGGCCCGGCAGGCTCGGCTGTGCCAGATAGGCCTCCAGCTCCCGCTCCAGCGTCCGATAGTCGGTGTCGAAGGCCTGGTGAAAGGCATCGTCCACCTCGACGCCGGCGACGACCTGCTCGAGGAAGCGAATCAATTGTTCGCTACGCTCCCCGTCGCCCACCATCAGGTAGTGCACGAGAGCCCAACTCTGGGCGTAGAAACCACCGCGGCGGGAGCTCTCATTGTACTCGTCGGACTCGACCCCGACGGCGAAGAGATCGGCCAGCGAGAGGTTGGGGTGGCGCTGCATCCAGCGCAGGTGATGTTCCAGGGGCCGACCCAGCTCGACCCGGTCTCCCCGCGCCTCGAACGTGCTGTAGAACTCCGCCAACCCTTCGTTGAACCACAGGGGCACCCCCGGCAGGTTGTTGGCGATGAAATAGTGCAGATACTCGTGGTAGAGGATGCGCGAGGGGTCCGCCCGCGGACTGCCGTCGAGGGCGACGTAGTTGCCCAAGGGATGGGAGATGAAGTAGCCGGCGACGCCCTGGGCTTCGCCCCGCACGCCCTGCTTGTAGGGCAGAAAGGAGCGGTCGTCGGCGAAGACGTAGATGGTGGTGGGGACGGGAGAGTGCACCTCCTCACCGTCGAGCCAGAAGGAGAGTGCGGCGCGGAGCGTCTCCAAGTCCTGCCCCACCCGCCGCGCCGTCCCCGCGTCGGTGGCGCTGAAGAGGGTGAAGTGGGGACTATCGAGGCGCAGCCAGCTCTGCCGGGAGGCCTTGGTGGCGGAATCCGCGGCGAGGGCGGGCATCGCCGCCAGCGCTAAGAGCAGGGCCGCGAGGCCAGCGACCAGCGCCAGAGCTCCCCACTGCCGCGCCGCCAGCCCCACGGGAGGGGCGGGCAGTCGCGGTCGAAGATGGCTGCTGGTCGGTATCATGAGTGGTGCCGGAGAGCGGCCTCGGCAAGAGACCGCTGACTTCCGTTGAAGATAACCCTTCCGATGGCCGCGGGATTCCCAACGACCTCCGGGGTTTCGAGCCTAACGGCCCCACTCCTATAGACACGATCATTCAGCGATGACGGCAGCCTCCGGCTCTTCCTGCCGCGCCAGCCGCTGCCGGCGATACTCCGCCGCCTTCTCCGCCAAGCCGGTGCTCACCGCCTCGGAGACCTTCAGCTTGCGCTCCTCGGCGTACTCCCGCAGCTGGCGGGTGATCTCCATGGAGCAGAACTTCGGGCCGCACATGGAGCAGAAGTGGGCCACCTTGGCGGATTCTTGAGGCAGGGTGGCGTCGTGGTAGGCGCGGGCCGTGTCCGGATCCAGGGAGAGATCGAATTGATCGTCCCAGCGGAACTCGAAGCGCGCCTTGGACAGAGCGTCGTCCCACTCCTGGGCCCCGGGATGGCCCTTGGCCAGATCCGCCGAGTGGGCGGCGATGCGGTAGGCGATGAGGCCCTGCTTGACATCTTCCTTGTCCGGCAGGCCGAGGTGCTCCTTGGGGGTGACGTAGCAGAGCATGGCGGTGCCGTGCCAGGCGATCATGGCGGCGCCGATGGCGCTGGTGATGTGGTCGTAGCCCGGAGCGATGTCGGTGACCAGGGGCCCCAAGGTGTAGAACGGAGCCTCGTGGCAGACCTCCTGCTGGCGATCCACGTTCTCCTTCACCAGATGCATGGGCACGTGGCCCGGGCCTTCGATCATCACCTGCACTCCGTGGTGCCAAGCGATCTCCGTCAGCTCGCCGAGGGTGTCGAGCTCGGCGAATTGGGCGCGGTCGTTGGCGTCGGCGACGGCGCCGGGGCGCAGGCCGTCCCCCAAAGAGAAGCTGACGTCGTATTGGGCCAGCAGATCGCAGATCTCCTCGAAGCGAGTGTAGAGGAAGCTCTCCTGGTGGTGCGCCAGGCACCACTTGGCCATGATCGAGCCGCCGCGGGAGACGATGCCGGTGAGGCGCTGAGCGGTCAAGGGAATGTAGGGCAGCCGCACGCCGGCGTGGATGGTGAAGTAGTCGACCCCCTGCTGCGCCTGCTCCTCCAGGGTCTCCATGAAGGATTCGAAGGTCAGGTCCTCCGGGCGCCCCCCGACCTTCTCCAGCGCTTCATAGATGGGCACCGTCCCAATGGGCACGGTGGAGGCGCGGAGGATCGCTTCCCGGGTCTCGTGGATGCGTTTGCCGGTGGATAGATCCATCACCGTGTCGGCACCCCAGCGCACCGCCCAATCGAGCTTCTCCACCTCTTCCTCCACCGACGAGGTGGTGGCGGAGTTGCCGATATTGGCGTTGACCTTCACCCGGAAGGCCTTGCCGATGATCATCGGCTCGAGCTCGGGATGGTGAATATTGGCGGGGATGATGGCGCGGCCGCGGGCGACCTCGGAACGCACGAAGTCCGGATCCATCTTCTCCCGTTGGGCCACGTGGGCCATTTCCTCGGTGATCTCGCCGCGGCGGGCGTAGAAGAGCTGGGTCGGGGTGCGATCCCCGCGGCGGGCTTCGATCCAGGGCTGACGTCGGTGCATGCTGCCACCTCCAAGTGGGCTAAATGGGGGCGGCGGCGGGAGAGCGGGCCGGGCGGCGAAGGGTGAGAGCGCGGGAGACTCCGCGTCGATGATCTCGCCGCAGCAGCTTCGCCGTCCCTCCGCCGGTTTGAACCGGTTCAGGTTCGAAGGGTTTGATCTCAGCCCGCGGCCCCGAAGGCCCGCCGGACACCCCCCGCGAAACTCTGTCGACTGCAATGTTGGATATTAGCAGGCTCGATCCTGGGACCGAGAAAGGTCCATCAAGAGCCTTCCTCAGCCCCGTCGTCCGGCGCCGACGGGGAGTCCGCCGGCGGCCGCCTCTTGGGCAACCGCCCGGCGCGCTTGAGCTGATCCCGCAGCAGATACTCAATCTGCCCGTTGACGCTGCGCAATTCATCGTCCGCCCAACGATGCAGGGCGTCGTAGAGCCGCGGATCGATGCGCAGCAAAAAGGCTTTGCGCTTGGCCACACTCCCTCCCGACGGAGCTAGTTATGCAGCGTGCCGGTGTTGACCACCGGCTGGGTGTGGCGGTCGCTACACAGGACCACCAAGAGGTTGCTCACCATGGAGGCGCGGCGCTCATCGTCCAGCTCCACCACCTCGCGGCCGGAGAGCATGTCCAGCGCGTGCTCCACCATGCCCACCGCACCTTCGACGATCTTCTCCCGGGCGGCCACCACCGCCGAGGCCTGCTGCACCTGGAGCATCGCCGCGGCGATCTCCGGCGAGTAGGCGAGGTGGCTGATGCGCGTCTCCAGCACCTCGATGCCAGCATCCGCCAGGCGGTCTTGGACCTGCCCCTGAAGCTTCTCCGATATCTCCGCCGTATGGCTGCTCAGCGCCACCTCCCCCTCCTCCGTGAAAGCCCCATAAGGATAGTGGGTGGCCAGGGCGCGCACCGCCGACTCGCTCTGCACCGAAACGAAGTTCTGGTAGTCGTCGACGTTGAACAGCGCCTCGAAGGTGTCGGTGACCCGCCACACCACCACCGCGGCGATCTCGATGGGATTGCCGGAGCTGTCGTTGACTTTGAGCTTGCCGGTCTCGAAGTTGCGCACCCGCACCGACACCTTCTTCTTGGTGTAAAAGGGATTGGCCCAACGCAGGCCGGGCCGGCGCACGCTGGCGCGGTACTCGCCAAAGAGCTGGAGCACCCGCGCCTCGTTGGGATTGACGGTGAACAAGCCCGCCAGGAGGAGAGCCGCCAGCGCGACTCCCACCATGCTGCAGACAATGATCGCCGGCTGATGGCTTTGCACGCCGTAGATGAAGACAGCGCCGGCGGCGGCGATGAAGAGCAAAAGGATGACCAAGACGGGAATGCCGGCCAGTGCCGACGAAAGAGTTTCTCTCCCTACCAGAGGCTGATGCTTGCTCATGGAATCGATCCTCCAAGTTCGTTCTTGGGGCGGCTACTGGACCGATGGGATGTTCACCGGAAGCCCAGCGCCGATCTGATTCCAAGATGATATCACATTGATTCCACAGCTATCGAGAGCGTGCTATCGTTTGTTCTCGCCCAGCCTGAACCAGGAGCTCTCCATGATCCCAACTCACAACCAGCTCACAACGATTGCCCCTCAAGCCCCCTCCCGCCGGCGGAGCCGGCGACTTGCGATCCCTCGCCTCGTCGCTCTCTTCACCGCCGCCTTCCTCGTCGCCTTGCCGCTCGCGGCCCAAGCAACGGCCCAGGAAAGGGTCCAGGAAAGGGCCCAAGGAAAGGAGACCGTGAGCCTTCGCGCCGGCCAGCAGCTAGCGGTGGCGGACATCCATCGCATCGGCCCGGAAGCCCTGGAAGAGCTCAAGGCCCTGCCCGGCCTCAACTGGTGGATCGAGGTCGACGACGAGCTGCTGCTGGCGGGAACCGAGGAAGCCCTGGAGGCCGCCCGCCGGATCACCTGGTTGCGCTCGCTGCCGGCGCTGCCGCCGGGCCACGGTGTCTACCTGGTGCAACGCTCCCACGGCACTCCGACCCTGCCGCCGGGAGCCACGCCCTTGACCGCTGCCCGAGGCCGGCTGGTGGTCGCCGCCGCCTCGCTTCCGGCCCTTTCCGAACCGCTGCTTTCCGATCCGGCGCACCTTCCTGAGGAAGACTGCCGCGGTCTGCACCAGCGGGCGATTCCCCTGGGCCCCGACACCGTGCTGGCGGCGCAGCAGGCCAACCGCCCGGAGCGTTGGAATCCCAAGAGCCCGCGCCGCGGATTCGCCGCCGGGGTTCAGCTGCTGGTGGACCACATCGACGATGCCCGCTGGTTCAGCGACATCAGCATCCTCGCGGGCTGGAACCGCCACACCACCAACGGCAACAGCAATATCGACCAGGCGCGGGACTGGCTGGTGCAGCAATTCCAGGCCCTCCCCCATCTCCTGGTGGGCACCGAGAGCTTCTCCGTCGGCGGCACCACCGCCTGGAACGTGGTGGCGCAGCTCCCCGGCACTCTGCGCCCTGACGCCTGGCACATCATCGGCGCCCACTACGACGCCACGTCCCAGAACACCAGCGTCGCCGCCCCCGGTGCCGAGGACAACGCCTCCGGCTGCGCCGGCGTCCTGGAGATGGCCCGGGCCTTCACCGCCTACCGGCCGGCGGAGACCCTCTTCTTCATCTGCTACTCGGGGGAGGAGCAGGGCCTCTTCGGCAGCACCGACCACGCTTCGGACCTCATCGCCCAGGGCAATGGCGGGAAGATCCGCAGCGTCCAGATCATGGACATGATCGGCTACTCCGGCGATGCAGACCTGGATTCGCTGCTCGAATCCAACTCATCCAACGTGGCATTGATGGATCTCTACGCCGCAGCGGCGGCCCAGTACACCAACCTGCGCATCGTCACCTCCACCTTCCCCTTCGGCTCCGACCACGTGCCCTACCTCAACCGTGGCCTGCCGGCGCTGCTGGTGATCGAGAACGATTGGGATGTCTACCCTCACTACCACCGCACCACCGACCTGCCCGCCAACATATCCCTCGCCATGGGCGGCGAGACGCTGCGCATGAACGTCGCGGCCATGGCCGACCTCGCCGGCGCCCCCAGCGCCGAGGCGGTGTTCAGCGCCGGCTTCGAGGGCGGCGACCTCTCGGAGTGGTCGGCGAGCTGTAGTGATTGCGGGAAGTGACGGCAGTGCCTATCGCCCCTCCGGGGCTTGGGAATTCTTCGGATCGCACACCCGGGGCTCACGCCCCGGGCTAGATGCCTCCGCCCCTCCGGGGCTCCGCTGTGCCGCCAGGGCTCCGCTGTGGACGAGGGAGCTCCACTGTCCTGAAAAGACCGACTCTAGGAGCTTGCTGAAAAAGTCAGTCGCAAGCGAGAGCGAGAATTTTTCGAGCAGAATCAAGGCGGAGAACCGTAGGCGATTCGGGAATCGTCGAGGTTCGACAACGAAGATTCGGCCGAAAAGAGCCGCTCGGAGCGCGACGCGGGTTTTTCAGCAAGCTCCTAGGCTTCTCGAATCACCCGCGAGGATGAGAATCAATCCTGGCGGTCGGGGATATCTTCAGGACAGCCCGAATGAGACAAACTCACTCATACCAGAACATGACCGATAGACTTCCCGTGCCCGCATCAGTGCGGGAGCCAACTTGAATACTTCACAGACACGAGGAGAGACATATGCCGAAGAGAAGCTCACAAGCCCGATGGCAGGGATCGCTGAAGGAAGGTCAGGGAACGATGAAGCTCGGCAGCGGGGCCTACGAAGGAGCCTACTCCTTCCCCTCCCGCTTCGAGAGCGGTGACGGCACCAACCCGGAGGAGCTCATCGCAGCAGCCCACGCCGGTTGTTTTTCCATGGCGCTGTCGGCAGGATTGGGCAAGGCCGGCTTCACGCCGACCAGCATTCACACTACCGCCACGGTGCATCTGGAGCCGGTGGACGGCGGCTTCGGCATCACTCGCATCGACCTGGTCACGGAAGCTGAGATCCCGGAGATCAGCGAAACCGAATTCCAGGCCCAGGCCAAGGGCGCGAAGGAGAATTGCCCCGTCTCGAAGGTCCTGTCCGGAGCGGACATCACCCTCCAGGCGACGCTGAAGTAGCTGCGGCACCGCCGGCGAGCTGGGGATCGAAGCCGGCTAGAAGCCGGCGCTCCCAGGAATCCTCGCTGGGCTCTTGGATCGGGCTCTTGGATCGGGTGGGGGCGTCGTCCCGCCAGGGACGATATGCACTAGCGAGGGGTTTCGAACCCCTCGCGGGGGGCCGGATTCGCGCAGACTTCCGCTTCAGGTCCGCTGCACAACCCCCCTAATCGTCTTTCTTGCCGTCGAAGTTGGGCACCGGGAACACCCCGGTGTCCATCTTCACCCGCAGCGCCCGACGCGCTTCCCGCACTGTCTCCTCGGCGCTCTCCACACTATTGCCGAGGGCGGTGAGGTGGCCCATCTTGCGTCCCGACCGCGGCTCCGCCTTGCCGTAGAGGTGCAGCTTGACCTCCGGGAAACGGCAGGTGCTGGTCCAGCTGGGCTCGCCGCCGTCCCAAAGATCCCCCAAGAGATTCGCCATGGCCGCCGGCCGTAGCTGGTAGGTGGAGCCCAGCGGCAGGCCGCAGACGGCGCGCAATTGCTGCTCGAATTGGTCGGTGATGCAGGCGTCGACGGTGAGATGCCCGGAGTTGTGGGGGCGCGGCGCCAGCTCGTTGACCAGCAGCTCGCCGCCGGCGGTTAGGAAGAGCTCGACGCAGAGCACGCCCACCACGTCCAGCTGCTCGACGATCTGCTGCGCCAGCTCCACCGCCTCGTTGGCCACCTGTTTGGGCACCTGCGCCGGCGCCACCGAGACGTCGAGGATGTGCCGGCGGTGTTGATTGGCCATCACCCCGTAGTGGGCCATGGTGCCGTCCAGGCCCCGCGCCGCCACCACCGACACCTCCTGCTCGAAATCCACGAAAGCCTCCAGCACCGCCTCGTCGGTATCCAAGCTCTCCCACGCCGCTGCGGCGTCCCCCGGAGCACCGATGCGCCGTTGACCCTTGCCGTCGTAGCCCCAGCCGGCGCTCTTGAGCACCGCCGGGCATCCCAGCTTGTCGACCCCCGCCTCCAGCTGGGCCAGATCCCGCACCTCCACCCAGGGAGCCACCGGGAAGCCGTTGCTCTCCAAGAAGCGCTTCTCCCGCAGGCGGTTCTGGGTCGTGTAGAGCACCGAGCCGTCGGGACGCACCGGAGCGTGGCGGGCGGCGGCGGCGGTGGCCTCGGCGGCGACGTTCTCGAATTCGAAGGTCACCACATCGACGCCGCGGGCGAAGTCTTCCACCGCCTCCAGGTCGTCGTATTCGGCCACCACTTCCAGGTCGGCGACCTGGCCGGTGGGGGTGTCGCGGCCGGGGGAGAAGGTGTGCACTCGATAACCCATGCGGCGGGCGGCAAAGGCGAGCATGCGGCCCAGCTGACCGCTGCCCAGCACGCCGATGGTGGCTCCGGGGAGAATCGGTGTCTTCATGGCAGGGTGTGCTCCCGAACCTCGGCGGTCTGGCGGTCTCGATAATCCCGCAACGCCTCCGCCAGCTCGGCGGATCCGCGGGCGAGGATGGACACCGCCAGCAAGGCGGCGTTCTTGGCGCCGGAGTCGCCGATGGCCACCGTGGCCACCGGTACACCGGCGGGCATCTGGACGATGGAGAGCAACGAGTCGAGGCCGTTGAGGGCCCGGCTCTTCACCGGCACGCCGATCACCGGCAGCAGGGTTTGGGCCGCCACCATGCCGGGCAAGTGGGCGGCACCGCCGGCGCCGGCGATGACCACCTGCACCCCCCGCTCCTCGGCGCCGGTGGCGAACTCGGTGAGCCATTGGGGAGTGCGGTGGGCCGAAACCACGAGATTTTCGTGCGGCACTGCGAAGCGCTCCAGCAGCTCGTGGGCATGGATCATGGTGGGCCAATCGGACTTGCTGCCCATGACGATGCTGACCAACGGATTGGATGGGCTCATGCTGCGATCCTCGTCCATGGTTCTCGAACGGGTGCTCTCGGCGGCTCGAAGCGGTCTCCAAGAGACTGGCGGGGTGGTCGGCGGTGAAGATTACCACGCCCCGCGTGATAGCCTTGCGCTCCGTGCAGGCCGCTCCTGCGCGGAAATTCTTTCAGATTCAGGCCCCGGCCGCCGCTCTTCCTCATGCTCCATCGCCGGCTAGCCCACTTCGAGATCCTCGAGCGCATCGGCCAGGGTGGCATGGGTGTGGTCTATCGCGCCCGGGACACCCACCTCGGGCGCATCGTGGCGGTGAAGATCCTGCCGCCGGCGGTAGCCAGCGATCCGGAACGGCGCTCCCGCTTCCTGCGCGAGGCTCAGGCCGCCGCCAACCTCAATCATCCCAACATCGCCACGGTCTATCAGTTCAGCACCGCCAAGGTGGAAGACCCGGAGTTCACCGAGCCGGGCAGCTCCGAGCCCGCCCAGGAGGTCTTCTTCCTGGCGATGGAGTATGTCGAGGGCAACGACCTTCAGCACCACCTGAGCCGGGCGCCCCTGACCGTCGAGGAAACCCTGGGCTACGCCCGCCAGATCGCCGACGGCCTGGCTGCCGCCCACCGCGCCGGGGTGATTCACCGCGACCTCAAGCCCAACAACATCCGCATCACGCCGGAAGGCCGGGTGAAGATCCTGGACTTCGGCCTCGCCAAGATCCGCCAGGAGGTCGCCGGCTGGGTACCCCCGGCGGACGCGGGCCAGAGCTTCCACACTACCCGCGGCATGCTCATGGGCACGCCCCCCTACATGGCGCCGGAGCAGCTCCAGGACTCGGACGTCGACCACCGCTGCGACCTCTTCTCCCTCGGGGTCGTGCTCTACGAGATGCTCTCCGGCGAAACCCCCTACCCCGCCGGCAGCCTGCTGGAATATGTCAAGGCCCTCTCTGGATCCCCAGCCCGGCCGCTGACGGAGGTGGCGACCCAGGTACCACCGGATCTGGCCCAGGTGGTGATGACCCTGCTGGCGCAGGAGCCGAAGGATCGCTATGCCTCCGCCGAAGCGCTGCTCCAAGGTCTGCGGGACTGGCACGAAGCCGGCGCCCCGACGGAGATCACCGCCGTCTCTCCCCGCTTCGAGGTCCCCGGTGGCCCACCCACGGGCTCGTCGACCCCACGCACCGGCGAGGCTCTGTCCCCGGCAACGGTGTCGACACCGCCCCCGAGCCGCCTGCGCACCCTCGCCCTGGCCGCCGGCGCCCTGGCGACGCTGGCGGCCCTGACGGCCCTCGGCTGGTGGCTACTGCCGAATCGCCAGGCACCCCAACCCACCGACTCTCCCCCCCGGCGACTCACGGTCGCGGTGATGCCCTTCGAGGTCCTTGGGGAAAGCGCCGAAGCGGAGAGTCTGGGGCGACGGCTCGCTAGCTACCTGGTTGGGGAGCTGGCCCAGCTAGAAGGCATCCAGGTGCTCGACATGGGCACCGCCAGCTCCGCAACCCTACCGGCGGACGCGGACGGCACCCTGCGATGGGAGCTGCAGGATGATGAAGCAGAGGCTCTGCGCTCCACGCTTCTGCTTCGGGATCTCAGCAGGCTCGTGCTGTGGAGTCATTCCTGGACCGGCACCCGCGAGATCCTGGCCGCCCAGCAGCCTGAGATGGCTGACCAGGCCCGAGCCGTGTTGAGCACCTGGCGCCGCCTCGACCAAGACCGCCGCTTGGAGGCCATGGACTTCTTCAAGGCAGGCCTCGAGCTGCTGGGAGACGACCGGCGCAATCGGCGCCCCCTCGAAACGCTGGTGTACTTCGATCTGGCGATCCAACAGGATCGCGAGTTCGCTCGCGCCCTCGCGGCCCGAAGCCGAGCTCTGCGACGCGCTTATGACATGGGACCAGAGGAAGCCCTCCTCGACCAAGCGGAAGAGGATGCCCGTCGAGCCATCGACCTGGCTCAGGATGCTCCCGAGCCTAGAAGCGCCCTCGGTCGAGTTCATCTGACTCGTGGCGAGTACGAAGAGGCGATGGAGCAATTCCGGCTCGCCGCTGAAGATCCCGAAGCCCGGGCAGAGGCCTTGTTCGACATCGGGATCCTGCAGCTGACCATGGGCCAGCCCGAAGCATCCATCGAAACCCTCCAAGAAGCCCTCACTCTGGATCCGGAGAATTGGGACTTCCTCAACCAGCTGGCCCTGGCTCTGGAGAGCGCCCAGAAGCTCGAGCTGGCCCAAAGTACCTTCGAGAAAGCAGCGGAGCTCGCTCCGGAAGATGCCTACTGGCCACTCTCCAATCTAGTTCGCCTGGCGGTTACTCGCGGCGACTACGAAGCCGCCGTCCAATACGACGCACGCATCAGCCGCCCATTGATGGAGGGCACCCTCGCGAGCAACCTGGGCAACGCCTACTATCGAGTCGGCCAGCTGGAGAAGGCAGAACGGGCTTTCCGTCGAGCGGTAGAGCTGGATCCCCAGGACTCTATTTATCAGCGCAATCTTGCCGATGTCCTGGCGGAGGAGGGCAAGCGGCAGGAAGCCGAAGCGGCCTACGGGGCCTGTGTCGCCTTGGTACGCCGCGAAATGCGGGTCAACGCCGCCCCGGATCGGGTCGCGCTATTGTCCTTGTGCCTGGCAGAGCGAGGGGAGTGCGCGGAGATGAACGTTGTGTTGAGCCAGAATCCACCGGAAGACATGAACAACGTGATCCCGCTATGGAACCTGGCTCATGCCCAAACCCTGTGTGAGCAACGCCAAGCAGCGGTCGACACGTTGGAAAGGCTGCGCGATCTCGGTGTCGATGCTGAGGTCATCGCGGCCTCCCGAGAATTTGCCGCTCTCCAAGGAGAGCCTCGCTTCCGACGGCTGACAGCAACCAGTCCGTGATGGGCTGTCAGGAATCTCCCGTCGAAAAGGGCTCGTCTTGCAGTCTGCAGGCAAACCTTTCGAGCCGGCGGGTGTATCCCAAGGTCCTCGATCTTCTGCGTTGGGGCCCAACCCTCACCCCCTCCGATCCCCCTCTCCCAGCCGCCCACCCAACCTTCCGGTAGAGGGGGAAGCTCAAAGCTCATCGTGGCACCAAGAGCCTGCGCTGGAATCCAGGGGGACGGGTGGAGGCGCCCCTCTACCGGTCGGGGGCCAGGGTGGCTGGGAGAGGGGTCGGGGGTGAGGGATCCGGAAAACTCCTCGCACCGGCCGCTCTTCAAACTCCTCCCGCCCGATCCGCAGCTTCGCTGGCGATGCCGCGGCTAGCCAGAGTCAAGAAAGGCTGCCAGCTCATACAACGCTGACAGCCTTTCTCGTCTTTTCGCCGGACCTCGGCCGGAGATTCAGCCGAAGTGGATCGAAGGGCGGCTCAGGGATGTCCCGCCACCACCACCTGAGGATCCACCATGCACATCTCCTTGCCGTTCTCGTCCACGACCACCACGTCATACTTCCAGTACACCCGCTTGATGTCGCGCTTCATCTCCTCCGCGGGGAATCTCTCCACCAGCCCGGAGCGGATGGCATTGTGCTCGCTGTCGATGTAGAAGGCCTCCCGCTCCTGATAGCGCTTGGGGGTGTTGAAGATCCCCCGGGGGGTGTCCTTCTTGGCGACGATGAGGATGGTGTGGCCTTCCTTGAGGCCATAGACCTTCCACAAGACCTCGATATCGGCGGTCTCGTCCTTGTCCTTCTCGTCGTAGTTGTAGGTGATGGTGACGTCTTCCGGGTCGACCCGGATCCCGCAGCGGGCGCGCTCTCCCCGGCCGTCGTTCTGATAACTGCTGGCGTAGCGAACCTGCAAGCGCACCGGCTCGATGCGGTAGGTCTCCGGGCGAGGCGCCCGCGCCTCGTCCATCTTCATGGTGTCGCCGGCCTCCATGGTGTCTCCCCCCGCCTTCGGCTGCGCCGTATGCGCCGCGCACGCCGGCAGCAGCAGGACGCCGACCAAGAGCAAGTTCCAAGCCCACCCGATTCGACCGACCTGATTCCATCTCGACATTTGACTTCCTCCCCTCTCGTAGACCCTTGATTACCCCGGAGAGCTACGGCCCCTCAGGCACCGTCCCCGTCGAAAGCCAGGGGCTCCGAGGTTGCTTGTCGTGGTTGTGGTTCATCGGACGCGAGTCCCCGGGCAACCCCCGGAGCCATCGCAGGTCACTCGTTGCTAGATCCTGTTGCCAGATCTCGTCGCCGGATCTTTCTTCCAGATCAACACCTGAATCGTTCTTTAACTTGTGCAAGATGAGTGCCGAGTCTACCATAGGCCCCCGTAGATCCCTGCCATTCCATAGTCTGCACAGCGGTGGTGTGAGAAACTTCCGAAGATGCCCGAGACAACCACTCCAGAACGCCGCACCGAGGAGCTGGAAGCCCTCGTCAACATGGCCAACGAGCTGCTGCAGCTCGATGACTACGACCGCATGCTCGACGCGGTGGTCCAGGCTTCCCTATCCATCCTGCGGGCAGACCGCGGATTCCTGGTGCTCAAGGAGGACGAAGAGCTCGCCTTCAAGGTAGTCCGCAACTGGAGCCCGGAAGAGCTTCAGGGTGGTGGCGAGCCGGTGAGCCGCTCCATCGTCAAGGACGTCATGAAGCGGGGCCAACCGGTACTGGTGGAAGACGCCCTCAGCGACCAGCGTTTCGCCAAGACCGACAGCATCCTGCGCAAGGGCATCCGCTCGGTGCTCGCAGCGCCCCTGGAGGTGGAGGGCCGGCTGGCCGGCGCGCTCTATCTCGAGAGCCGCTCCCTCGACCGCCTGTTCGGCAAATCCCAGCTGCAACTCTTCCGCCGCATCCTGGAGCTCTCCTCCGGCGCCCTGCAGTCGTGCATGAAGCGACTCCTGCTCGAGCAGCGCAACAGCCTGCTGGAGCGGGACCTGCTGGAGCGCTACAAATTCCCCGGCATCCTGACCAACGATCCGGGCCTGCTCAAGGTGCTGGAAACCGTCGCCCAGGTGGCGCCGTCGGAGCTGCCGATCTTGGTCCAGGGCCCCACCGGCACCGGCAAAGAGCTCATCGTCCGGGCTATTCATCTGAACAGCGCGCGAGCCAAAAGCCCTTATGTAACCGTCAATTGCGGCGCCGTCTCCCCGACGCTGCTGGAGTCCGAGCTCTTCGGCCACCTGCGCGGCGCCTTCACCGGCGCCACCCGCGACAAGGTCGGCCTGATCCCCGCCGCCGACTCCGGTACGGTCTTCCTCGACGAGGTCGGCGAGCTGCCCAAAGAGCTCCAGGTCAAGCTGCTCCGCACGCTGCAATTCGGCGAGGTGCAGCCGGTGGGCGCCCAGCGCCCCAAGACCGTCGACGTGCGCTTCGTCGCCGCCACCAACCGGGACCTGGAGCAGGAGGTCAAGGACGGCAACTTCCGCGAGGATCTGCTCTACCGCCTCAACGCCATCACCCTCGAGCTGCCACCCCTCAAAGACCGCCCGGGGGACGTGCTTCTGCTCTTCCACCACTTCGTCCAGCGCGCCGCCGACAAGGCCGGGCGCCCGGTGCCGGTGGTCACGCCGCGGCTGGAGAAGGCGCTGCAGGAGTACAGCTGGCCGGGCAACGTGCGGGATCTGGAGAACGAAGCGAAGCGATTGGTGGCGGTGACGCCGGAGGGCGAGCCCCTGTCGGTGGACAACCTGAGCAAGCGCATCACCTCCGACTCCACCACCGCCCAAAGCCCGCTACTGACCCTGGAGGAGAGCGAGGAGCGGTTGATCCGCCTGCACCTCAAGGAGGCCGGCGGCAACCGCACGGCGACGGCCAAGTCCCTCGGTCTGAGCCGCGAGGGGCTGCGCAAGAAGATGAAGCGCTACGGCATCACATGACACCGTAGCGCTCTCCCTCGGCCCTATGGGGCCAGCGAAACCGCCCATTTTCTGGGCAGCACCGACCACGATGTGGGCACCTCAGCCGGCGTAGGGGCCGGAATCGTAGCCGTCCGGATCCGGCGTCGCCGCTGAGCTCCGGCTGCGCTCCTTGAGCGCCGCAATGACCAGCCAGGCGCCGATGAGGATCATCGGCACGGGCCAGTAGTCTGCCAGCCACATCCACTCCCAGAGGCCGAAGCGAGCCATCAGCTCGAGGACGCCGACGAGAATCAGGGCCACCCCCGCCACCATCGTCCCCTGCCCCGGGCGCAGCCGCGGCCGCCCCGGATCGTCCAGCAGCCCGAGATCGGTGGCGAAGCCGAGATTGATCAGTTTCGCCTGGCGATAGGAGTCGAGGATGTTGAACAGGATGAGGAAGGGGATCAGGAAGCCGAAGAACGGCGCTCCGGTCAAGGTCACCATCACGATGGCGACGGAGACGAGGGCGAAGAAGACCACCCCGCGGTAGTAGAGCCCGTTATAGATATGGCCGATGCCCGGGAAGAAGGCCAGCAGGGCGGCCACCAGCGGGCTCTTGGGCAGCGGCGGCGAGGCATTCTCGGCGGCGGCCGCCGGAGGCGCTCCAGGCCCCGGGGCCCTCTCCACCGCCGGCGGCGGGGGGACGACGGGGCGCTCGGCCTCAGGCTGGGCTACCTCGGGAGCGTTTTCGGTGGAATCGAGTTGTTCAGCGGTAGCGTTCATGGCTTCTGTCTCCTTCATCGGTCCTGGAACCTTCATCAGTCCTGGGACCGAGATCTTTGGGGGCTGGATTACGAGACGGTCGAATCAGGGCTCCTGGGAATCCGGGGCCTCGCCGTCGGGATCGGTATCGAGCGAAGCGCCGCCATCGGGGGCAGGCTGAGCACCGGGCGTCTTCCAGGACTTTTCCGACCAGCGCTGGAGGCCGTCGCCGACCTTGCGCCACTCCTGGTTCAGGTTCTCGCCGTAGCTCCGGGCCTGGCCTTCCAGGCGTCCCAAGAAGCTCTGTCCCTGCTGGCCCAACTCCCCCAGCTCCGCCGCCGCTCGGCGAACCGGTCGCTCGAATACCTCCGGGGTGCGCTCCGCGATAGCCGCCGGGCCACCCAGGAGCAGAACCAGCGCCAGCGCCAGCAACCAGCTGGCGGCAGCGGCGTAGCGAGCATCGCCGAGATAGAACGGCAGCGGGCGCCGGCGACGAGGCAGCGAGCGCAGAGAGGCGGCGAGCCGCGGCGGCAGGGGCTCCGGAGCCGTCGCCAAAACGGGGGCGAAGACTTCGCTCAAAGCTCGACAGCGAGGGCAAGAGCTCAGATGCCGCTCCAGGCCCCGGCGGAGAGACTCGTCGAGCTCTGGGGGCCCAGGCTCTGGAGGCTCAGTCTTGGGGAGTTCAGTCAGCGCCGAGGGACGCACGGAAGGCAAATAATCCGGCCACAGGCGATCGAAATCGCGGCACAGCACTTCCTGGCTCGGGATCTGCTGCAACCGTCGGCGCAAGGCCTCGGGCAGCGGCTGTCGGGGGCGAGAGGGGGCTTTGGCGGGCCACCAGCGTTTCAACATGATCCAACCTCCGCCCAGGCTTCGTCGTCGCCCTCCGGCGCCGGCGGCCGGATCATCTCGGCGACCCGTTCCGCCAGCTCCCGGCGGGCGCGCACCAGGCGGGACTTGAAGGTGCCCATGGGCAGCTCCAGCGCCGAGGCGGCCTCCTCGTAGCTCAGCCCCTGGAGGTCCCGTAGCGCTACCACCAGAGCCAGGTCGTGGGACATCTCCGCCATCGCCTGTTGCACCGTGTGCAACCGCTGCCGGCGCTGCGCCGCGGCCTGGGGATCGTCCCCGGAAGGCACCTGGTCGAGGGCCTCCGCGGGCAACCGCTGGGCCCGCCGCTCCGCCCGCTGCCGGCGGTAATGCTCGATGCACAGATTGCGCGACAGACGCAGCGACCACGCCACCAGCGGCACGTCGCCGCGGTAGCGGTGCAGGTTGCGGTAGAGCTTGAGGAAAATGTCCTGAGTGAGATCTTCCGCCTCCGCCTGTGTGCGGGCGAATTGGCGGGCGATGTTGTAGATGCGGCCACCGTAGCGGCGGATCAGCTCATCCCAGGCATCGGCATCGCCGGCGGCGGCGCGGTGGGCCAGGGAGCGGTCGGATTGAGGTTTCCACGGCGTCATGAATCGTCCTTACACTAGGCAAGACGACAACGCCGCGAAAAATGTTCTCCGCCGGGGCCAGGTTTTTCTGACCAGAGATCTGAAGGTTCGAGAATCCAGGCTCCCACGAAGGGCTCAAACCCCACGCTAATCCGGCGCCGCCTGTGAGCCGGCGGATCGAACGGGCTGAGACTTGGGCAGCGTTCGATACGAGCAGCTGGAAGAACCCCTCACCCCCGTCCCCTCTCCCAGTCCCCCAAACCCCCAACCGGTAGAGGGGCGCCCCCACCCGTCCCGCTGGATTCCGGCGCCCAATCTTGGTCTGGCGATGAGCTTCGAGCTTCCCCCTCTACCGGCAGGTTTGGGTGGGCGGCTGGGAGAGGGGGACCGGAGGGGGTGAGGGCTTGGCTCTAAAGAAGCATCAGCCGCTAAATTCTCTCACCAGACGGAGCTGTCTGCTTCCGAGCTGCTGGATGTCTACCCCTCTGAGAAGCTTCAGGTCAGGGTGTCTCATCCGTGACAAGACGGTACTTATACCCACGAACCCCGGGAGCTTCGGCTTCTTGCCGACTCCGGGGAAGCCCTCAGAGCCGCTTCTTGACCAAACGGATCATGCCACCGAGCACCGGGATGCGCTCGTAAACCGTGGAGGTAGTGTCCCAATAGTCGCGTTGGAAGAGGATCCGGCCCTGGTCGTCGAAACGAACATGGGAAACCCCCGGCGCCACCAGTGGGGGCTTGTTCGAGCTCTCGCCGAGGGTGAAGGACATGGTCCAGCGGAAATAGAATTCTGTTCCCTCGCGAGCGGCGTGCTCGACGGCGAAGTCGCCTTCTCCGAACTTCTCGGAAGTCTCCACCAGGTACTCTTCGATGGCTTCGACCCCTTGCAGCTCGCGGATCTGATCGTTGAGGTAGGCGTCCGGCGCAAAGGTGCTGGGAACGTTCTCCCGAAGAGCCTCGGGGGTGAATTGACCGTAGAGGGCGACGAAGCGCTCCCGGGCCTGTGCCAGGGTAAGACTCTCCGAGGCCCTTTCGGCGCTTTGTTGCAGGGCGTTACGATACGTCTCCAAACGCGCTTCTCCTCGTGGATTGGCCGAGCCGCAAGCGGCGACCAGCAGCATCCAGGCCGCCACCGCCACCCCCCAAGCTCGGGCGGACCGGGAAGAGCTCATGAAGACCGAGCTTGCAACCGACGCAGCTCCGCCACGACCTCCCGGGGATCGGGCCAGCCGCCGCCGAGAAAGCTCAAGAGGCCTCGGGACTGCTTTTCTGCGATGACCTGACCATCGGCAAGGACTTCGAACTGTCCGGGTTTCCCCGGTTCCAGGGTCACCGGTTCTCCCAACTCTTTCTGAATGATGGCGGCGAGACTCGCCGCCCGGGGCCGGTAACCTCAAGAAACGCAATGCTGAATGATGATGTTCATGAAACCCCCTTCTTGTCATCTCGCTGACTGGGCCTCCAATTGGCCTTTCGCTCAAATATACGAGGTCCAGCTACCGAAGGCCAGCGGTGACCAGCGTAGAGCTCGCGCCGGGACCCCGCCGGCGGGGGTGCTAGCAGCCCGCGGTCTGCTAGGCTGAGGCGGCCGAGAGAATGATCATGAGCCGCACCATCCACATTTCCTCCGAAGTCCTCTGCCGCGAGCTGCAGGGGGAGGCGGTGCTGCTGGATCTGGACAGCCAGCGGTACTTCGGGCTCGACGCCGTCGGCACCCGTATCTGGCAGCTGCTGGACCAGCACGGCGAGCCTCACGCGGTGTTGAATGCCCTGGAGGAGGAGTTCGATGCCGACCGAAAGACCCTGGAGCACGATCTGCAGCAGTTTCTCCAGCGGCTGACGGAGGCGGGGCTGATCACCGTCGAAGCACCGGCGGAAGCGGCTCGAGCCACGGAGGAATCCAGCGGTGGCTGATCCCGCACCGCGCCATGCGCCGAGCAAGGCTTTGGGGCTCTTCTTTCGCTCCCCGGCCCGGGATCGCTGGCTTTTTCTGCGCTCACTGATCTTGCTGCCCTGCTGCCGCCTGGGACTGCGGGTCCTCGGCTACCGGCGCCTCACCGCGCTGTTGGGGCGCTGGTCCCGCCCGGCCCAGGACGGTGCCCAAGCCGGACCCAGCGCAGAGCTCGTGAGCGCCCACCGGCGAGCGGTAGAGCGAGGCGCCCGCTATCTTCCTGGCCATTACACCTGCCTACACCGCTCCCTGCTGCTGTGGTGGACGCTTCGCCGCGCCGGCCTCGACTGTCAACTGCGCATCGGAGTGCGGCGGGAGGATGGAGAGCTCGCCGCCCACGCTTGGATCGAGCACCAGGGCCGGGCGGTCAACGATCAACCGACGGTGGCGGAGGAGTTCGCTCCCTTCGAAGCGCCTCTGACCTGAGCCACCACCGGCACTCCCCGGCCGGAGCCCGGACCACGGCTCCACACCCAATACACCAGCAGGGCCGCCACCAGCGCCAGCCCGATGCACATGCACCACCACAGGCCGCCGATGCCGCCGTCGGCGCCGAGGATCCACCAGGCGGCCAAGGGCAAGGCCACGACGTAATAGCCGATGAAGTTGAAGACCGCCGCCGGCCGTGGCTGACCGGCACCGCGCAGGATCCCGCTGCCCACCACCTGGAGCCCGTCGAAGAGCTGGAAGGCGGCGGCGATGGGCAGGATGGAAGCGGTGAGGGCGATCACCCCCAGGTCGTCGCTGTACAGCCGCGGCAGCTGGTGGCGCCCCACCACGAAGAGCAAGGCGAAGACCAGCATCACGCCGCCGCCCATGCCCAGGGCCACGAAGGCGGACCGCCGCGCCCCCTCGGGCCTGCCCGCACCCAACTGGTTGCCCACCCGGGTCACCGAGGCGATGCCGATGCCCAGGGGCACCATGAAGGACACCGAGGCGATATTGAACACCACCGAGTGGCTGGCCAGCTCCACTTCTCCCACCAGACCGGCCAGCAGGGTGGTGCTGGAGAACGCCCACAGCTCCAACCCCAACTGGGTCGCCACCGGCCAACCGAACCCCAGCACCTGACGGATCCCCGCCAGATCGAAGGCTTCCCGGCTCCAGCCCGACCAGCCGGCGCGATGCAGCCGCCGACGCACCACCAGCCAGGCCAATCCCAGAAACATGGAGATCTGGGTGATGGTGGTGGAAATTCCAGCGCCCACCACTCCCAGCTCCGGGAAGCCCCACTTGCCATAGATCAACAGATAGTTGGCCAGAACATTGAGAACATTGGCGCTGAGGGCGATCCACATCGCCGGACGTACCAGCCCCCGGCCCTGGAGCCATTGCCGTAGGGCCATGTAGCAGAGGGCGAAGGGGACGGAAGGAATCTGCACCAGCAGGTAGCGGTGAGCCAGCCGCGAAAGCTCCGGATCCTGACCGGTGAGGAGCAACAACGGCTCGGTCATCAGCCACAGCAGAGCGACGGGAATGCTCGCTCCCACCGCCACCACCAGCCCCCATTGCAGGGACAGGCCGACCCGGCGACGATCCCGGGCGCCGTGGGCCTGGCTGGTCACCGGATCCATGCCCAGTACCAGGCCCATGCCGATGATCAGAGTGCAGATCACCCAGGTGCGGCCGAGGGAGACCGCTCCCAGGGCCTCCACCCCGACCCTCCCCACCATCAACAGATCCACCACCCACAGGCTCATGCCTGCCAGCTGCCCCAAGACCACCGGCGTCGCCAGTCGGCTGAGGGCGCGGATCTCCCGCCGCAGCGGCGAGGCGGTGGTGGGGGGCGAAGGGCTCATGAGGATCGTCTCCGCCAGCGAGTCGTTTCCCACGGGCAGGCCGACCATCTTATGGTCTCGGCCCACACCGCACCACTTCTACGAGCAAAAAAAACGGGCACACCCTCAGCAGGTGTGCCCTTTGGAGAGACGCGGTTCGCGTCTTGAGTCAGGAATCCTTGGTCAGGCGAGGCGGCGGCGCAGCAGGAAGATGGCCGCAGCCGCGAGGCCCAGGAAGAGGGCCAGCAGACCGAAGTTGTTGGCGGTGGGCACTTCCACCGGCGACGGAATGATGGGGAAGCAGTCCTCCGGCACCGGGTTCGGGTGCAGGATGCAGATGCCGGTGTCGTCGGGCACCGAGCCGCCGGTGTCGCAGGCGTAGTTCAGACCGGTGGTCGGCGGCGGGAAGTCCTGGATGCCGGTGGTGGAACCGGAGCCGGTCTCCGGGTTGCCAGCGCCGACCTGGTACACGATGTCGTTGGTCTTGTGGTAGAGGATGACCTCCATGTCCCAGGTGGGCTCGGCGGCGCCGCCGGGGAAGTGGGCCACGTCATCCCACTGGAAGACGGTGCAGCTCTCGATGGGGCAACGATCGTTCACGCGGGGGCACTCGGCGAAGTATTCCGCCACGCCGCTGCCAATGCCGGCTTCCAGGTCCAGGTCGTCATGCAGCGGGTAGAGGCGAGCGCCGCCACCGGTGCTGGGCGCCGCCGGCACAGGGCAGTCGTTGGACAGGTCCGGGCCGGTGTCCGTGAGGTCGGTGGACATGTAGCCGTTGGAGGCCATGACGATGTCGCTGAAGCTGGTGCCGTAGATGTCGATGGGCTCGGAGAGCGCTACCGGACCGGAGGAGGAGTCATCCCCATCGAAGAGGAAGATACCCGTGGCCGAGATGTCGACGAACTGGTAGGTGCAGTTCGGCTCGGCGGAGTCAGCGTAGGTGTAGCCGAAGGCGTCCGGACCGCCGGTGGCCTCGGCAGGCGAGCCCACCGTGTCGCCGGACGGCGGAGTGGGATCCTTGACCTCAGCCGGCTGCGCGATGAGAGTGGCGGAGACAGCCAATGCCATCAAAGTAGTCAGTAAATAGCCTCGCTTCATGGTTCCTTCTCCTCGAATTTTCGAGCCCTTGGCTCAACTCCCCCACCCACGCCCACGGTTTATTTAATCTTCCAAACGGTCACGACACAGTACCAAGAGGCATAAGGACTTGTCTAGAGGCATGTCCGATCTTTGATCTCGCCGAAATCAAGACTTTGTCTGCAGTGCGGTCAGGATCCCCCGACGATCGAGCTCCTGCCGCAAGGCATCCGCCCCTTCGAAGAGGATCGCCGCCATCCCCGACTGACGGGCGCCCGCCACATTGGCCGGCCGATCATCCACCACCAGACATTGAGAGGGATAAAGCCCCAGGCTCCGGGCGGCCCCTAAATAGGACGCCGGCTCGGGCTTGCGCACCCCGGTACGGCAGGAGACGAAGCTCCAGGCGAGGTAGCGTGACAACCGCAACTTCTCTTCGATGAGGCGATACCAGACGGGGTAGTTGGACAGGGCGTGGGCCTCGAAGCCTTCTGCGACGAGCTCCGCCAGCAGCTCCTCCATGCCATCGATCCAGCGGTAGGAGGCAGCCACGTGTTGCCGGAAGGCCAGGTGATCGAAGGGCCGGCCGTCGCGGAAGAAACGGCGCAGGAATTCTTCCTCGGTGATCCGGCCGAGCTCGAAGTCGATCCAGGCTGTGGGATGTTTGAGCGCCTGCAGCTGATCCAGGGCGAGACCGAAGAAGGCCGGCTGCTCGCGGTGATAGGGGTCGTGGACCAAGGTGTCCATGACGTCCAAGAGCAGCACCGGCCTCGGCTCGGGCGAGCTCACCACCGATGCGCGCGGCCGGGCTGATTCCTGCGGACAGGTCGGCCCCCGCGGACGGGCTGGGGGGTCAAGGCGAATTCTCCCCCGGAGACTGGACCCCCGGCGGACGCAGGCCCGGGGCCTGGCCCAGGATCTCCGCCAGCAGCACTGCTTGACCGAGGGAGCGGGGGCCGCCGTAGAGCTGCCGCCGGATCTCCTGCGCCAGGCTGACGGTGGAACCCTTGGGGCCGGCCCCCGGGGTCAAGACCTCCAGCCGCGGCGCCTGGATGTCGCCAGCGGACGGCTCCTCGCCGATCAGCGGCGGTGGTGCGGCGAGCTCGACCACTTCCAGGTCTCCGGAGCCGGAGATCAGCTGCTCCCCGGGCACGCCCTGGGTGTCTCGGGTCCCACCAGCCCCGGTCGAGGGTTTCTCGATCTCCATGCCCAGCTCCCGCAGCAGCTCGGCGGTGAGGGAGCGGGTACCTTCGTGGGCCGGCAGCGGCCGCTCCGGCGCTTTCTCCCGCGACGAGGTGGACGGCTGGGGCGGCGGTGCCGGCTGGATCGGCTTGCCGGCCTCGATGGTGGCCGGCGCCGGCTTGGGGCGCGCCTGGGGCTGAGGGCGAGCCCGCTGAGGCTCAGCAGACCTCGCCGGATAGGAGCCCTGATGACGCTGAGGACCCTGCTGGCGCCGAGCACCTTGGCCCTGAGTCGTCTGACGCTGGGCTCGCTGGTGCTGGGCTGGCTGGTGCTGGCCTTCGGCCTGCTGCTGGCGCTTCTCCTCCTGCCGCTTGGCCAGCGGCGAGAGGATCGCCCGTAGCGCCCAGGCGATGACGATCACCAGCGTGGCGATGACTTCTAAGGCATCTCCCGGCATCGATCAGCTCTCGCCGTCATCCTTCTTCGAGCCCGGCTTGTCGCCCTGGTTCGAGATGGAGTCGCGCATATCGGTGTCGGCCATGATGTTGCGCATGCGGTAGTAGTCCATCACTCCGAGGTTGCCACTGCGGAAGGCGTCGGAAATGGCCTTGGGAACCTCCGCCTCAGCCTCGGTGAGCTTGGCACGCATCTCCTGGGTACGAGCGCGCATCTCCTGCTCTTCCGCCACCGCCATGGCACGGCGGGACTCGGCCCTCGCCTGGGCGACCTTCTTGTCCGCCTCCGCCTGGTCGATCTGCAGCGCCGCGCCAACGTTGGCGCCGACGTCCACGTCGGCGATGTCGATGGACAGAATCTCGAAGGCGGTGCCCGAGTCCAGCCCCTTCTCCAACACTCGGCGGGAGATGGAATCGGGGTTCTCCAGCACTTGCTCGTAAGTTTCTGCGGAACCGATGGTGGTGACGATGCCCTCGCCGACACGGGCGATGATGGTCTCCTCACCGGCGCCGCCCACCAGGCGATCGATATTCGCCCGCACCGTCACCCGGCTGATGGCCTTGAGCTGGATACCGTCCTTGGCCACCGCGGAAACCACCGGGGTGGTGATGACCTTGGGGTTGACGCTCATCTTCACCGCTTCGAGAACGTCGCGGCCCGCCAGGTCGATGGCCGCCGCGCGCTGGAAGGAGAGCTTGATGCCCGCCTTGTCGGCGCTGATCAAGGCGTTGATCACGTTGTAGACATTGCCGCCGGCCAGGTAGTGGGATTCAAGGGCCGAGATGTCCACCGCCAGACCGGCCTTGATGGCGCTGATGCGCGGCTCCACCACCACCTTCGGCGGCACCCGGCGGATGCGCATGCCGATGAGGTTGACCAGCCCCACCTTGGCGCCGCTGAACCACGCCGCCAGCCACAGGGGCACGGGGATGAAGAAGAGAAAGAGGACGATGAAGGCGAAGATCGCCAGGCCCAAGAGGAAAATCGTCAGCAGCTGTGTCATGGTCGGTCGTCTCCTGGTTCTCGATGCCGCGGCCCGATGCCGCGACAAGATCTAACCGAGCACCGCCCCCCGCCGACTACGGCGTTCTGGGGTGGCTCGGGATGAGTTATGGTTTCGCCTCTCGCCCCGCCGCGAGCTCTTCGGCGCCATGCCGGGCCGGCGGATCGGTGGGGATCTCAGGGTCCGCCGCCTCGACCTCGGCCACCGACTCCACCACCACCCGACCGCCCTCGACCTCTACCACCTCCACGGCGGTCCCGGCGTCGAGGAATTCGCCATCCGCCACCACGTCGAGGCGGCGACCCTCCAACTCCATGGTTCCCGAAGGCCGCAAATCGGTGACGGTCTGGCCCCGGCGGCCGATCAAATCGCTGAGATCCTCTTCCTGAGAGCGCCAGCTGGGAGGGTCCGGACTGTCCAGGACCAGCGCCCGGCCGGTGCGGGATCGGAAGAAGAAATGCACGCCGGCGGCGGTGACCCCCATGCTCAGCAACACCACCGCGGTGCCCCACAGCGGTCCCATGTCGAAGGCCAGGTAGCAGGCGTAGAGCACCACCACGAAGCCCACCAGGCCGAGCACGCCGCCGGGAACGAAGAGCTCCGCCAGCAGCAGCAAGTAGCCCACGGCGAGGACGATGATGAGGGCGATGAGGCCGTCCGGTGCCGCCGGCATCACTCTTCCTCCACGGATTCTTCAACGAGTCGTACCACCACCCGGCCGGAGGTCACCTTCACCACTCGCACCGGTGCTCCCTTGGCCACGTACTCACCCTCCGTCTCCACCGTCACCCGTTCCCCCGCCAGCCGCGCCCGGCCGCTGGGACGCAACGGCGTCAAGGCGACCCCTTCGGCGCCGTCCAGGGGGTGTTCGGGATCGTCGTGGGAAGTGTAGCCCTCGTCCCCGCCGAGCGTCGTGCCCAGGAAGAGGGCGGCACGGCGGCCGCTGCTGGCCCCGACGTCGGGTAGGAAGCGAATCATCACCAGGATCATCACCAGTCCCAAGAAGGTGGAGAGGAAGACCCGGAACACGGCGTCGAGGGTGAAGGGGTTGGTGATGGAGATGTCGCCCCAATCCCCGGCCATGAAGAGCATCACCCCGGAAGCGAAGATGGCCACGATGCCGGTGATGCCGGCGATGCCGAAGCCGGGGATGACGAAGATCTCCAAGAGCACCAGGATCGACCCGATGACGAAGAGGGTGAGCTCCTCCCAGCCCGCCAGGTTGACCAGGTAATGGCTGAAGTAAAGGGTCAGGAAGCAGGCCAGGGCGACACTGCCAAAGACGCCGAAGCCGGGAGTCTGGAGCTCCATGTAGCCGAAGATCATCATCCCCAGGAAGAGCAGTCCGGCGATGGTGGGGCTGGTGAGAAAGCCCACCAGCTGCTCCGACCAGGTGCGGTCCAGGGTCTCGTAGTCGGGGGAGTAGCCCAGCTCTTCGAGCATCTGGGAGAGGCTCGAAGCCTGCAGGTCGGCGATGCCGGTCTCCAGGGCGGTCTTGGTGGTGAGGGTGAGGAGCTTGCCCTCCTCGCTGATCCCCGGCACTTCCACCGAGGCGTCCACCATGGCCTCGGCGATGTCGCCGTTGCGCCCCGTGGCCTCCGCCGTCACCCGCATCTCCTGGCGGAAGTAGGAAAGGTATTTCTCCTCCACCGGCTGGGGAGTGCCCTGGCCACCGGGGGCGGACATCACCGGCGTCGCCGCACCGATGGTGCCGCCGGAGTTGATGGCGATCTTGTCGCAGGCCAGGGAGATCAGGGCACCGGCGCTGATGGCGCGCTTGTTGATCCACACAAAGACCGGGATCTCGGCGTCGAGGATCTGATCGCGCATGGCCACCGCCGCATCCACGCGGCCGCCGAAGGTGTTGAGCTCGATGACCACCGCCGGCGAGTCGCGCTCCGCCGCCGCCGACAGCAGCCGGCTCAGATAGGCGCTGGAGACCAAGCCGATCTCGCTGTCGATGGTGCCCGCCAGCGCTCGGGGCTCGCGCTCGGCGTCGGAGGTTTCCGCAGGGCCGGGCTCCTCCGAGGGCTCGGCCTCACCGTCGGCGGATTCCACCGAGACATCTTCAGAGGCGGCAGCTGCCGGCGCAGGCTCGGCATCCGGCTCCTGCCCCGAGACGGCGGGAGAGCCCAGACCGGTCCACCAGGCGGCGAAGAGCAGGACCAGCAGCCAGGCGGCCAGGCGGCGCAAGGCGGCAGGGCGAGCGACGGCAGACTGTCGGGAGAGCGGGCGGATTCGGACGTTCACCTCTTCATCATACACCGCCGAAGCCCGCGGCTGGCGGCGTATCCAGCTCCCTCGGGAGCGGCCCACGGGGCTTCGCGGCGAGGCGGCGTCCGACGACGGAGGGGCGTCAGTCCCGGCCTTCGTAAACCTTGAGACGGTTGTAGAGAGTCTTGAGGCTGATGCCCAACATCTCGGCGGCGGATTTCTTATCGCCTTCCAGCTGATCGAGGGTGGCGAGGATCACCCGCTTCTCCACCTCGTCCAGGGAGGCTCCCACCCGCACGTGCACCGAAGGCCCCCGGGCTTCCTCGGCGCCGGTGATCTCGCCGGGCAGATCGTCGGGGGAAATCACCGAGTCGGCGAGGATGTAGGCGCGCTCCAAGATGTTCCGCAGCTCGCGCACGTTGCCCGGCCAATGCCAGGCTTTGAGGCGCTCCAGAGCCTCCGGCGAAAGGACCTTGGACTCGCCGTGGCGTTTCGCCAAGCCGGCGAGGAAATGCTGGCTCAGAGCCTCTACATCCCCGTCCCGATCGCGCAGCGGCGGCAGCTCGAGGGGGAAGACCTTCAGGCGGTAGAGCAGATCCTTGCGCAGGCGGCCCTCTTCCACCGCTTCCTGGGGATCGCGGTTGGTGGCGGCGAGGACCCGCACGTCGACCTCGATCTCTTTGTTTCCGCCGACCCGCAGCACCTTGCCCGACTCCAGCACCCGCAGCAGCTTGACCTGTGCCTCCATGGGCATCTCGGTGATTTCGTCGAGGAAGATGGTGCCGCCGGAGCAGCGCTCGAAGTGGCCCTCATGACGCTTGTTGGCCCCGGTGAAGGCGCCGCGCTCGTGGCCGAAGAGCTCGCTCTCGATGAGGGTCTCGGAGATGGCGCCGCAGTTGAGGGCGAGGAAGTTGGCATCCCGCCGGCGACTCAGGCTGTGGACGGTCTGGGCGGCGATCTCTTTGCCGGTGCCGCTTTCCCCCACCAGGAAGACCGTGGCGTCGGTAGGCGCCACCTTCTCCAGCAGATCGTAGACCCGCTGCATGGCCTGGGACATGCCCACCATGGAGCCGAAGCGTCCCAGCTCCCGCAGCTCCGTGCGCAGGTTCACCACCTCTTTCTTCAGCTCGCGGGTGGATTGGAGCCGCGCCAGCAGGGTCTTGAGCCGCGCCACGTCGACGGGCTTGGTGAGGTAGTCGTAGGCCCCTAGGCGCAACGCCTGCACCGCGGTCTCCACCGACGCCTGGCCGGTGATCATGATCACCTCCGCCCGGCCTTCCTCGGCGATCTCTTCGAGCAGGTCGAAACCCTGGCCATCGGGCAGCATGACGTCCAGCAACACCAGGTCCGGAGGATCCTTGGCGATGTGTTTGCGCGCGGCCTCGAGGTTGGGGACCATGACGGTCCGGAAGCCCTCCATGGAAACGAGGGCGGCAAGGGCCTCCAGGGCGTCCTTGTCGTCCTCCACCAAGAGAGCGGTGAGCTTGGGAGAAGCGGCGGCGTTCATACGCCGGGGATCTTAGCCTCTTCCGGCGTTTTGTGCACCCGGGCGGATGCTCGGCGTGGAAGTTTTGTCCCCGCCGGCGGAAGACTTTTCACGCTCTCGGGGGTCCGGCGGCGTTTCAGCGCCGCTGCCCAGCGGTGACGACCTCGTATTCCCTGCGCCAGAGCCGAGGATCCCGCCGGCAGGGAGCTTGCAACTTCCGCCTGGAGAGTCCGCAGCAAGGTCTACGGACGCAGCAAGGCCTCGCCATAGAAAGGGCCGCAAGAAAGGGCCGCAAGAAAGGAACGTCGAGAATGACCGCACACCCCATGCATCTACCCAAGTTCATCCGCATCGCCTGGATCCTCTGGAAGCACGGCCGCAACGGCCTCTTCGATCAAATGGAGCCACCCATGGAGTTTCCTCCGGAGCTCTCGGGCCAAGCCGCGGAGCACGGGGACGAAGCGGGCAAGCCGGAAGAGCTGGCGGATGAGCTCGAGGAGCTGGGGCCGACGTTCGTCAAGCTGGGCCAGCTCCTCTCCACCCGACCGGACCTCATCCCGCCGGACTATCTGAAAGCCCTGGCACGGCTCCAGGACGGCGTCGACCCAGTCCCCTTCGACGAGATTCGGGAAATCCTGCAGGAGGAGCTGGGAGCTCGGCCCTCGAAGATCTTCCGCACCATCGAAGAAGAGCCCATGGCCTCCGCCTCCCTGGCCCAGGTGCATCGGGCGGTGCTGCGAGACGGAACCCGAGTCGCCCTCAAAGTCCAGCGCCCGGGCCTGCGCAAGCGGGTGGTCGACGACATCCAGGTATTGGAGTCGGCGGCGGAGCTCTTTGCCGCCCGCTGCAAGACCTTCGACCTCGAAGAAGTGGTCGGCGACCTCACCCGCACTCTGCTGCAGGAGCTCGACTTCCAGCGCGAGGCGGAGAACCTGCTGCGCATGGACGACACCCTGGCCGAGTATCCGCGGCTGGTGGTCCCCCGCCCGATCACCGGCCTCAGCACCTCGAAGCTCCTGACCATGGAGCTGATCCATGGCACCAAGGTCACCGACGTCAACCCCGTGGTGCTCATCGACCTCGACGGCGAGGAGCTCGCGGAGCAGCTCTTCCGGGGGTATCTGGAGCAGGTCCTGGTGCAGGGCTTCGTGCACGTTGATCCCCATCCCGGAAATCTCCTGCTCACCGCGGACCACCGCATCGCGCTCCTCGACCTCGGCATGGTGTTGGAGCTCGGGCAGCGGATGCGCGAGCTGCTGCTCCAGCTGATGCTCTCCATCAGCGAAGGGGACGGCGAGCAGACGACTCAACTCGCTCTGCGCCTCGGCGAAGAGACCGACGAGCTCGACGTCGATGCCCTGCGCGCGGAGATCAGCGCTCTGGTGCAGAGGCTCACCGACCACCAGATCGAAGAGCTGCAGCTGGGCATCCTGCTGATGGAGGTCAGTCAGGTGGCCGCGCGCAACGGCCTGCGCCTGCCCCGGGAGTTTCCGCTCCTGGGCAAGACCTTGCTCAACCTGGACCAGGTGGCGATCCTCCTGGCGCCGAACTTCCAGCCCAACCGCACCATCCAAGAGGAAGCGGCGCGCATCGCCCAGGACCAGATGAATGCGGCCTGGAGCCCGTCGGCCCTCTTCTCCAAGCTGATGAGCCTGCGGGACACCCTCGAACGCGTTCCCCGCGCCGTCGACCGGGTGCTCGAAACCGTCGAGGAAACGGGAGGAGTGCGGCTGGACGTCCAAGCCTTCGACGAGGAGCGCCTGCTGGCGGGCCTGCAGAAGATCGCCAATCGCATCACCGCCGGTCTGGTGCTGGCGGCTCTCATCCTCGGTGCGGCGCTGTTGATGCAGGTGCCCTCGGACCTCCAGCTCTTCGGCTATCCCGCCTTCGCCATCATCCTCTTCCTCGGCGCCGTCATCGGCGGCTGCGTGCTGGTGTGGAATATCTTCCGCTCGGACATCCAAAGCAACTGAGTCCCTCCCGCTGCCCAAGGCCCACCGCCCACGGCCAGCGACCACCGACCACCGACCACCGACCACCGACCCGCAGGAAAACTTACAGCCCGCTCTGTAACCTGGTTCGCTCCCGGCCTCCCGACACTCTCCCCGCAGAGTCCCCGACGCCCTCAAACGCTCCTCCTAAAGCCCTTTGATTCAGTCAGTTGCGGGCCAAGCCCCCATCTGGCGCAGGAGCTGGCCCGGCGCTTGCTCTAAGTAAGGGTGATGAGGGAGGAAACACCATTGAAGCACGAAGAAATCATCACCGAAGCCCAAGGCGAACCCAGCGCAGCCCAAAGCGCGCCAGGTGAAGAAACACTGGAGGCCTCGCGAGGATCGAAGACTCCGCGAGTCTGGAGACTCCCGAGCCCCGTCGGCGACACCCTGTTGTCCTACGTGATGCTCGGCGCACTGCTCCTCACCACTCTGGCGGCGGGAGTACAGGTGGCGGTGACCACCGACGTCAAGGCCGCCAGCTCCCGCGCCGGACTGAGCCAGCCAGGAACCCCCATCGCCGGTGCCTATCGCCTGGCCTCCACCAATCGCTCTGCCCTGCGCAAGGCTCTGGCCGCGAAGCCGCCGGTGAGCCCCCAGGTCCACTCCTCCCTCCAGACTTTCTACCAACAGAACGACCTGCGCACCGCCTGGTTCTTCGGCGGCGTGCTGAAGCCCGCCGCGCTGCCTCTTCTGGAACGGCTCCAGGCCTGCCCCACCGCTGCGCTGCCCGGTGACCTCCAGCCTGCGAGGCTCCTGGAGCGCGCTCAGAAGATGATCGCCGAGGGTGGCGAGGCCGCGGCCGTCGCCGCTCTCGACCGCGACCTCTCCGCCGCGTTCCTCTCCTGCGTCGAAGCTCTGCGCCAGGGCGCTCCAGGGGTCCACCCCCGGCAGCATGGCTGGGAGGTCGACCTTCCCGGGCCCGACGGCCTGACGCTGCTGACCAAAGCGCTCGGTAGTAGCTCGGGGTCGCTGGGAGTCACCGAAGGCACCCAGGACGGCACCACGGCGGAGGACGGCGTCCGCAGCGCCCTGGAAGAGAACCTTCCCAACCATCCTCAATTCCAGCTGCTGGCGTCCGCTCTGGTGCGCTACGAAACCATCGCCGCCACCGGCGGGTGGTCCACCGGGCTGAAGATCGAAGACACCTGGAAGCCCGGCGACAAGATCGCCCTGGCGCAGCTGGCCAAGCTCAGCGCCCGGCTACAGAAAGAAGGCTTCCTTGCCGCCGACGCCAACCCCCTGCCCAACGAGCCACGCTACGAAGGAGCCCTGGTGACGGCCATCGAGGCCTATCAGCAAGCCCGTGGGCTGGCGGTGGACGGCAAGCTGGGAGACGAAACGGTGGCCTCCCTCAACGTGCCGGTGGAGGAGCGGATTCAGCAGCTACGCATCAACCTGCAGCGCAGCCTGTGGCTCAACGAGGACGCCGCCGGCACCGCGGTGACGGTGAATATTCCGGCCTTCCGCTTGCAGGTCACCCGCGGCGGAGAGATCGTCCACCGGCAGAACGTGGTGGTGGGCAAGCGCAGCTGGCAGACGCCCATTTTCCGCGACCAGATCGAGCTGGTGGTGACCAATCCCACCTGGAACGTCCCCGAATCCATCGCCGTCGACGAGATCATTCCGCAGCTGCGCGAGGAGCCCGAGTACCTGCAGAAGAAGGGCTTCCAGGTGCTCTCGGGGTGGGGTGCCGACGCCGAGCCCATGGATCCTTACGCCGTCGACTGGGACAAGGTCGAGGCCGGGGAAACCCAGATTCGCTTCCGCCAGAAGCCCGGCCCCACCAACGCCCTGGGCAGCATCAAATTCCTCTTCCCCAATTCCCACGCGGTCTACCTCCACGACACTCCCGCCCAGCGGGCCTTCCTGCGGGCGGACCGAG
Source organism: Acidobacteriota bacterium (assembly GCA_034211275.1). NCBI lineage: Bacteria > Pseudomonadati > Acidobacteriota > Acidobacteriota bacterium. The sequence continues at coordinate 19,905 of JAXHTF010000017.1, read as the reverse complement.
CTCAAAGCCACGGCTGTGTGCGAGTGGAGAATCCCCGGGAGCTGGCCCGCGTGCTGCTGCCGGAGGACGTGGCGGAACGCGTCGAGAGCCGACTGAAGGGCACCGAGCCGGCCACCCTGAGCCTGCCGGAGCCGATCCCAGTCCAGCTGGTGTACATGACCGCCTGGGTGGAAGAGGACGGCCGGGTGCAATTCTTCGACGACGTCTACGAGATGGACAGCGACCTGGGACGAGCCGTGGAGCGCTGGAACGGCGTTCCCGTCTGGCTGGCCGCTGATCAGGAGCTCCCGACAACCGAAACCGCCCAGAAGAGCCCGCGACAGCCCCAAAGCGACCGCGTCGCCCAGGTGGCTCAGAGCTCGCCGGCGAATCGCTCCCGGAGCTGAGGAGCCGCCTGAGCCTCAGCAATCTAGGCCTTAGCAACCTGGGCCGTAGCGAGACGAATTTCTCCATGGAAGTACCCAATCAACTCACAACCCGAGAACCCTGCAACGAAAGGACCCCTCATGAGCCTTGTACAGATCATCCTCGCAGTGCTGCTGCCACCGCTCTCCGTCGCCTTGAACCGCGGCATTGGCCTGCACCTGCTGCTCAACATCGTGCTGACCATCATCGGCTGGATCCCCGGCGTCATTCACGCCCTGTGGCTGACCGCCGGAGAGCCGACTCCGCGCACGGCCTGAGCTTTCTCGACTCGAGCCTCGTGCTCCAAACCGGCGTGACTCGATAGCAGCGCGCATGGCCTGCTGCTCGATCTCGACCACATTCGACAACCCCAATCTTCGGTCTATGAGCACCGCCGTCCTCCGTTCAGGGTGCTGGCGGATCTCGCACCGACAACTAAGAAAGGAACAACCTCATGCTTTGGACTCTCATCGCGATTCTTCTGATCCTCTGGCTCCTCGGCCTCATCGGCGGCTACACCTTTGGCGGCATCCTGCACATCCTGCTGGTGGTCGCCGTCATCGTCCTGCTGGTTCGGCTGATCCAGGGCAGACGCGTCCTATGACCCGTTGACCCCAATCTCGCCAGACAGCAAAACGCCCGGGTGATGAGCCCGGGCGTTTTGCTGTGCGGAAGACTCGGCGCAGCAAGATGTCTCGGAGAAAGGGGGGAAGAGGAGCAATCAGAGCTGATCGTGGACCAAGAATGCCGCCCGTTCGAGCCAGCGGCCCCACTGCGCTCGCCGGCGCCAGCGCTCCAGCTCCAGCTCCTCGGCCTGATCCAGATCGCGTTCGAAGAGGCTCACCAGGCGATGAGCGAAGTCCTCGTGGACGATGCCCAGGCCGACCTCGGCGTTGATGTCGAAGGAGCGCTCGTCGAAGTTCGCCGAGCCGACGTAGCTCCAGCGGCGATCCACCACCACGATCTTCTGGTGGTTGAGGGTGGTCTGGAAGAAGTAGATTTCGACGCCGGCCTCGAGCAGGCGCTCATAGAGGTAGCGGCCGGCGTATTGGACGATGCGGCTATCGGTCACCGGCCCCGGCAACATCAACCGCACCCGCACCCCGCGGGATGAGGCGTCGCAGAGCATCTGGGCCATCTCCGGGCCCGGGGCGAAGTAGGGATTCTGAATCAGGATCTCGCGGCGGGCGGAGCCCACCATCAGCCGGTAGAAGATGGAGGAATTGGAAACGCCGCCGCGGGGCGAGCTCGCCACCACCTGCAGCGGCAGGTCGCCGGTGGTCTCGAGGTCGGGGAAGTACCCGGGATCGACCAGGAACTCCGCCGTCTCCTCCATCCAGTTCTGGGCGAAGACCGCCTGCAGATGGTTGACCGCCGGCCCGGTGACCCGCAGGGCCATGTCCCGCCAGCAATCCGGACGGTCCCCCGCTCCTTCCCACTCCTCGGCGATGCCGTGGCCGAAGACGAAAGCGCGGCGGCCGTCGAAGATGGCCAGCTTGCGGTGATCCCGCTTGTTCAGACGCCCGAGGGTACGCAGGCGGAAGTCGTGGTAGCGCGCCACCCGACAGCCGCAGTCTTCGAGCTCCGAGACCAGCTCGTCCTCCATCAGGAAGGAGCCCAGGGCGTCCACCAGCAGACGCACTTCCACTCCCCGCCTCGCCGCTCGGCACAGGGCGTCGGTGACCCGCCGGCAGATCTCTCCCCGCCACCAGGCGTAGACCTCCAGATGCACGGAACGCTCCGCGGCGTCGATCTCGCGCAGCAGAGCAGGATAAAACTCGGAGCCGTTTTCGAACAGCTCCAGTGAATTGCCTTCGACGGCCCAGCTTTGGGTCAGGCCCTCGGCGGCGGGGAGCAGCCGGTCGGCGTCGGGAAGGGGGTCGGGATTGAGGCGAGTGTAGCGTTGGGAGCGTCCGGACCAGAGGAGCAGGCCCAGAACGAGGGCGAGGAGAGTGCCGCCACCGAGGGTGACGACCAGCCAGGTAGGTAAAAGCATGAGAATGCGCACGACGAAGGGCCGGGGGGAGGGGGAGCCCCCCGGCCCTTCGCTGCGTCAGTTGGCTTACGACTGCTTGTCGCCGACCTTGATGCGGTTCTGCACGCTGCGGACGCCCTTGGTGCGGGCGGCCAGCTTGCCGGCTTCATCGCGGGCGGCTTCCTTGGTCACACGACCGGTGAGGGTGACCACACCCTCGCTGGTGTCGACGTCGATGTTGAAGGGATTGACCTCCGGATCGGCGGCCAGCTTGGACTTGACTTTGGCGGTGATTTCCGCATCGCTCAGAGCCTGACCGGCGGTCTTCTTGCCGAGGGTGATGTCGTTGGTCACGTCCATCACGCCCTCGGTGCTGCGGGCCAGCTTCTCGGCTTCCATGCGGTCCGCGTCGGATTCCACGACGCCGCTCAGGCGCACCACGCCTTCGTCGGTGTCGACGTCGATCTCGAAGGGATTCAGCTCGGGATCAGCGGTGATCTTGCTCTTCACTTTGGAGCTGATGACGGCGTCATCGACCTGCTCCGCCGGCGGCTGGGTGCTGCTGCACGCCACGGCGAAGGAGGTGAGTAGAGCGAGGGCGAGGGCGAGGAAAAAATGCTTTCTCATGGTTTGGAACTCCTAAGGGTCATCAAATGGCAATGGGGGGGCGAAACCGGCATCGGTGCCGATTCCGAAGAAAGACTTATTGCGCGTTCGGAGCCTGGCCGTCGTCGTCCAGCTCCGGGTTGTCATCGTCTTGGTAATCCGGATCGTCCGGAGTGGTCACGTCGATGTCCGGCACGGTGACCTTCTTCTTCTCGCCCTCCACGCTGACGTCCACGTCGGGCACGGTCACTTCTTTCTCTTGGGTCCCGACATCGATGTCCGGACCGTCTACGTCATATTCCGGCAGCTTGCCCTCTTCGACCTCGACCTCGGGCATCTCGCCCTCCTCGGTCTGGGTCACCTGGCAGGCGGCCAGGGGCAGGATGAGCAAAGCGCTGAGAGCCAGCATCGACAGCTTGATTGGAATCTTCATAAGTTCTGTACCTCCTTGGGGAAATCTGCGGGCGATGGCCGGCAGCGAAAGCGTTGTTTCGACGGCGCCGGCCGCCGCCGAAGAGCGCCAGGAGCGCTCCTGCCATGAATAAGGAGCAGGTTGCATGCCAGAGCTCGAGAAGAGCGGCCAGGAACCGCGCAAGGCCCCTGTAATCAGGACTTTACGAACCTCCCCACAGGATGCCGGGAGGCCTCTTGGAAGGCTGCGGAGGGGACGGGAAGGAAAAAGCTACGCGGCAGGCTTGTAGAGTCTGCCGGCGGCGAACCGGCTCAATTGGCGGAGCAGGCGCTGGCAGCGAGGATGCGTTGGAGCTTCGCCCGCGTCAGGGGCTTTTGCACCACCAGCCCACCCCGGGGCCGTTGGGGGGTAGGGGCAGCGGCGCTCACCACCACTATCTTGCGATCCCACTCCGGATTCTCCAACAGCTCGGCGGCGGTGCCGTCGGGCAGGTTGTAATCCGCCAGGATGAGGTCGTAGGGGCGTAGCTCCAGCAGCGTGCGGGCGCCGGCGAGATCGGAGGCTTCATCCACCGTCGCGCCCCACAGGCGGAGCAGCTCCGCCAAAGTCTCCAGCTGGGCTGGGTCGTCCTCAATGCAGAGAACTCGGCAATCTTCGGTCAGCTCGACGGTGGTGGGCTTCCTCACTGGAGAACCGTCGCAGTCTCATCGCTTTGAGGTCGGCTCGTTTCGGTGCTCGAACCGCCCCCGAACCGCGGCAGACGGACTTCGAAGACAGTTCCGCCGCCGGGCTGAGACGTGACGCTGACGGCACCGCCGTGCCCCTCGACGATGGCCCGGACGATGTACAGCCCCAGACCGAGACCACCGCTGGAGCCCCCAGTCTTGGAGCCCCCCGTCTTGGAGCCACCGGGGCCGCAGCCCCGATGGAAGGGCTCGAAGAGGGTCGGCAAGGCATCGTCGGGAATCACCTCGCCACGGTTGTGGACGCGCAGGATCAGCCAGCGGTCGGTGACCTCGCTGTCCACCTCCACCGGGTGCTGCGGGTCGCCGTGGGCCAGAGCGTTGGCCAGCAGATTGGAAGCGACCTGGGCAATGCGGTCCGGGTCGATCTCCCCGGTGCCATCTCCCGCTTGCCGGAAGACCAGCTCCCGATCCGGGTGGGCGACCTGCATCTCATGATGGACCTGGGCGATGGGCTCATGGAAACTAGAAGAACGTAAAGAAATAGGAATACCTCCGCCGAATCGCGCCTTGGAGTAATCCAAGAGGGTTTCGATCATTCGCACCGCGCGATCCGTGCTGCTCTTGATGATATCGAGCATCTTGCCTTCGCGCTCAGTCTCGCCCAGCATTGCCTCGAGCACCGAGTGGGCCGTGACGATGGCCGACAGCGGACTGCGCAGATCGTGGCCGACGATGGCCATGAGGTGACTCTGGAGCTCCGCCAGCACCCGCTGCTCCTCCTCCCGGCGCTTGCGGACGGAGACGTCCGCCACCACCCCGAAGAGCCGTATCTCACCGTCCGTGCCGGGATTGGTGCGACCCCGGGTCTGCAACCAACGCTCGCCGGCGCCGGGGGTCAGCTGAAGCTCCGCCTCCGCCTCCTCACCGGACTCCAGAGCCTCCAGGAACGCGCGCAAGCGGTGGCGATGCTCGCGCCGGATGGCTCGCATGACCGGCCGCAAAGAGACCTCTTCGCTGCCCCGTTCGAGCCCGAAGAGCTGGTGAAAAGCGCCGGAGTAGGAGATCCGGCGGCGCTCATCGTCCCACTCCCAACCACCGAGCTGCGCGGCGTCCATGGCCAGCCGCAGGCGCTCTCCGTGGCGCGCCAGGATCGCGTCGACCTTGCGCCGCTGCTCCAGGTAGAAGGCCTTCTCCTTCGCCTGACGGGCCTCGTCTTCGAGGCGCTGGCGGCGCAGCTGAACCCGCAGCCGAGCCCGCACGACCTCCAGATCCGCCGACTTGGCGATGAAGTCGTCGGCACCGGCGCGCAGGCCCGCGAGCATCGTCTCCGAGCCCTCGGAGGCGGTGAGCATGATGATGGGCGTGCGCTGGTAGCGCGGATTGTGCCGCAGGCGCCGACAGAGCTCCTGCCCGGAAATCCCCGGCAGCGTGAGGTCGAGGAGGATGCAGTGGACGGATTCCTGAGTGAGAAGCTTGAGGGCAGCCTCGCCGGTGGTGGCGGTGAGCACCTCCACCCCTTCCGCCTCCAGAGCTTCCGTCAGCATCCCGAGGTAGGTGCGACTATCCTCCACCGCCAGCACCCGAACGGCGGAATCGTCGCACACCGTACCGCCGGCGGGGGCCACCGGCGCGATCTGCACCGCCAGAGCCACCAGCTCGTCGCGGTCGTAGGGGAGCTCCAGGGTGTAGATCGACTCCTGGTCCGGGACGCGCAGCAGATCCCCTTCGTCGCACAGGACGATGAATGGGGTTTCGAGCAGATCATCGCCGTTGCGGAACAGTCGCATCAGCTCATCGAGCCCGCCGTCAACGGCCTCGAAGGAGGTGATCACCATGGAGACGAAGCCCTCCCCGGCGATCAGCTCCACCGCCTCCATCGAGTCCGCTTCGGCGATCTCCAGATTCTCCGCCTTCAGGCAATCAGCGATGTCCTTGCGCACCGTCAGGCTGGGGTGAACCACGAGGGCACAGGGCGAGGGAGTCTCTTGGGTTTCAGTCATCGTGGCAAACCTCCGTCAGGAATGCAGCGATCTCCGCTAGTCCCAGGGTGAATTCGGCGGCGCCCAAATCCAGTGCCGCCGAAGGCATACCGAAGACCGTACAGGTCTCCCGGTCTTGCACGAACGTCGTGGCGCCGGCCCGGCGGAGCGCGGCGAGGCCGGCGGCGCCGTCCCGTCCCATGCCGGTGAGCAATCCGGCGGCAACCCGCGACGGATCCTGGTGCCGGGCCAAGGATTCGAAGAGCACGTCCACCGACGGCCGCAGGCCATGGCGCTCCGGGGCCCGGGACAGGCGCAGACGGCCATTCTCCACCGTCACGTGGTGATCCGGCGGCGCGAAGAGAATCTTCCCATCGAGCCCGTCCAGCCGTTCGCCTCCCTGAACCTCGGAGACCGGCATCGGCACCAATCCCTGCAACCAGCTCGCCAGCGCCAAGCTGAAGGGCTCTCCCAGATGCAGCACCACCAGGACCACACAAGGCAGGTCGGTGACTCCGGAAAGAATCTGGCGCAACGCCCGGGGCCCGCCGGTGGAAGCCCCCAGGGCGACGATGCGGATGCCGCGGGAGGGAATGGGAGTGGGCTCTTGGTCTGGCCACTCCGCCGTCTGCTTGCGGCGCCGGCCCTCCAGATGGGTGATCACCCGCACTCGGGCTACCCGCCGCAGGCGCCGGCGGAAGGTCTCTTCCCACTCCTCCGCCGACTCTCCCGGACGCGGTTTGTCGAGCACATCCACCGCCCCTGCGGCCAGGGCGTCTAGGGTCTTGATCAGCTCCCCGCGCTCCGCCGAGGCCGAGATGATCAGGATGGGGGTCGGACAGTTGGCCATGATCCGGCGAGTGGCTTCGAGACCGCCGACACCGTCCATCACCATGTCCAGAGTGACGACGTCGGGGCGCAGGCGCTGGCAGAGGTCAAAGGCCATGCGGCCATCCGCCGCCTCTCCCACCACGGAAAAGCCCGGGCTGCCCTCGAGGCTCTCGACGATCTTTCCCCGCACCGTCAGCGAGTCGTCCACCACCAGCACCCGTACCGGCTTCAGCGACATAGGATCAACTCCTCGACCAACTTCAAGAACTGCTCCTGATCGAATTCACCCTTGACCACGTAGTGGCTGGCACCAGCCTCCAGCCCCCGGCGACGATCCTCCGGGCTGTTGCGGGAGCTGATCAGGATGGCGGGCACCGGATCCTCGTGGGCACGGGTCCGGGTCACGAAGGTAAATCCGTCCATTCCCGGCATCTCGACGTCCACCAACAACAGCCCAAAGGGGCGCTTGGCCATGCGCAGCAGACCCTGGGCCGGGGAAGAGGCCGTCTCCACCCGGTAGCCGGCGGCCTCCAGAATCGACTGCTGGAGCATGCGGCTGGTGAGGGAATCGTCCACGACCAGCACCGGCAGCGGCCGGCGGATCACGACCCGCTCATCGAGTCCCGGACTGGAGGCGATGGCGGTGATCAAATGCTCCACCGAAAGCATGGGAATGGGTTCGCCGCTACGGCCTCGGCCGATACCCGCCACCGCCGGCGCCGGGGCGGTCCACGGCGGCAAGGGCAGCACCGCCAGCTCTTCCACTTCTTCCACCCGATCCACCCCCAGAGCGGCCTGCCGCATTCCGTGGCGCAAGACCACCGCCACCCGGTATTCGCCGGTGGGCACGTCCAGATGCAGAGCCCGCCGCGGTGCTCCCAGCGGGATCGGCACGTCGTCCACCAGCAGCTCGTCTCCGGTGGCGGCCCGCAGCGGCAAGGGCCGCACCTCCGCCACGGCGTGCAGAGGCAGGGCGAAGCGGCGGCCGCAGGCGCGGGCGTAGAGCGCCGGCACCGCGTAGGAGGAAAACGGCGTCCGGATCTCCAGCACCGACCCGGCGGGATCTCCGGGCAGGAGCCGCACCTCTCCCTGGAGGCCCTCCACCCGCTGGCGCAGAGCGTCCAGACCGATCCCCCGGCCGGCCAGGTGATCGACTCCCGAAGCGGTGGTGACCCCCGGCTGGAACGCCAGCTGGGCGATCTCTTCGAGCTCCCAATCGTCGCCCTCGTCCGCCGCGAGGGCGCCTTGGGAGCGAGCGGAGCTGAGCAGAGCGGCGGCATTGATGCCCGGGCCGTCGTCGATCACCCGGAAGACCACCAGGCCCCCTTCCCGCTGACAGCTGAGGGTCAGGTGCCCCCGATCCTCCGTGGTCACGCCGTGGGTCACGGCGTTGGTGACGGCGTGGATCAAGATATCCCGCAACGCCGACGCCAGCTCGGCGTCGAAGCGCGCCTCGCGCCCGACCAGCCGCACGGTGATCTGCTTGCCCTGAGCCTGGGCGATATCCCGGGCCGCCCGCCGCAGGGAGTTGAGCAGCTCGGCGGCGGCCACCAGGCTGAGCTCTTCGACGCCGTCGCGAATCTCCCCCAGAGAGGCCACCACCGCCTCCAGCTCGTCGGCGACCACCGCCACCGGATCCTCCTCGGCGCCGGGAGCGCTGTGCCGCCGCAGATCCTCGAGGGCGCGTTGACTGCGCGCCACCCGGCCGGTGATCGCCAACGTACGGTGCATCAGGTCTTCGAGCCCGAGGAGATCCAGCGGCGAGCTCGCCACCGGCGCGGGCGCCGGGGCGGCGACGCTGGGAGCCGAGTCCTCGCCGACGCCGGGAGCAGCACCGCCGGCGTCGGCACCGGGTCCATCGGCCTCTCCTGGCCGAGGATCGGAGGCCGAGCCCGGCGCCACGGAGGCCCCAGAGCCTCCCGCAGAAGCTCCGGAAGCGCCCTCGGCAGGAGCCAGCACCCGCTGCAGCTCCGCGCCGATCTCGTCGACGGTGCGAAACAAGGGCTGCAGGCTGATCTTCGAAGGGTTCGTGGAGTCACTGGCGGCGCGAGCATCCCGCCAGGCCGCCAGCTGATCCTCCAGGGCATGGGCCAGCCGCGCCGCATCGTCCAGGCTCACCACCCGGGCGGCGCCTTTGAGGGTGTGGGCGGTCCTCAGCAACCCCGCTACTGGCTCCGGCTGCGGATCATCCTCCAGATCCAAGAGCCCCTGAGACAGGCGCTCGTGGAGCTCCGCTGCCTCGATGCGAAAGTAGCGATAGGGATCCTGCGCCAAGGATCAGCTCTCCGAGGTGCGATTTTCTTTGCCTACCAGCCGGGCCAAAGACTCCGCCAGCTCCGCCAGCTCTCGGGACATGGAACGCGCCTGTTCGGCGGTGACCTCGCCCTCCCGAGCACCCTGGGAGACCTCCAACAGAGCAGCGTTGACCTGCTCGACGGCGGTGGTCTGCTGCTGGGTGCTGAGCTCGATCTCCCGGGCTGCCTCGGCGGTGTTGGAGACGCCGTCGGCGATCTTGCGCCAGAGGTCGGTGATGCGGGACACCGAACGGCTGCCCTCGTCCACCGCCTTGGAGCCTTCCTCGGTCACCATCACCGTGGTGTTGGCCGCCGCCCGCATGTCGTCGATGAGCTGGCGAATCTCCCGGCTCGACTCCCCTACCCGATCCGCCAGTCGCCGGATCTCGTCCGCCACTACGGTGAATCGCTTGCCCGCCTCGCCGGCCCCCACCGCTTCGATGGTGGCGTTGATGGCCAGAATGTTGGTCTGCTCCGACAGCTCGTTGATGATGTCCAAGATGCCGCCGGCGCGCTGGGACTGCTTGCCCAGCTCGAGCATGTGCTCGACCACCGCGTCCACCTGATTGCGGATGGTGGTCATGCCGGTGTCCATGCCGGAGACGGCGTCGACCCCCTGGTCGGCGGAGCGCGCCGCCTCCTGGGACAGCGACGCCACCTGCGCCGCGTTCTCCGAAATCTGCTTCGACGCCGCCACCAGCTCGCGTAGCGTGGAGGTCACCTGCACCGTCGCGGTGGCCTGCTCCCGGGCGCTCTGAGCCTGCTGGCCGGACGCCACGTCGAGCTCCACCACCGAGCTCTGGATCCGCGAGACCGCATTGTCCAGCTCGTTGTTGAGCCGCCGCGAGAGGGCCAGGGAAATGCCCATGGCGATGATGGTGGCGAGGGTGGCGAGGGCGATGAGCAGCGAGCGGGCGCTGCGGGTGCGCTGGTCGGTATTCTCCACCTGCCCCTTGATCGCCGTCTTCTTGTTGGAGACGAAGGAGTCGATGAGCTTCATCAGCGACTCGAATTGCGGCCGGGCCTCGGTGTCGAAGCGCGCCTCCAGAGCTCGCTCGCTGAGCCCTTCGGTCTCGGAGACGATGTTCTCCACCGTATCGATCCACAGCCGGTTGGCGTCGAGGATCTGCCCCAGCAGCTCGTGCTCCTCGCCGAGCATCAGCTCGCCGATCTCGTCCTCGTCCAAGTCCAGCGCCAGCCGCGCCTGGTGCAGACGATTGAGGAAACGATCCTCGCCGGTGATCACATAGGCACGAAAGGCCGCCGACTCCTCGTGCACCCGGCCCCGCAGCTGCTCGATCTCGAGCAGTGCGCGGTAATGCCGCACCACTTCTTGCTCGGCACTGGCGATGATGTCGGTGGATTTGATTCCCACCACCGCCACCACCCCCAAGAGCACCACGCAGGCCAGAAAGCCGGCGCCCAAGCGCTGGCCAAAGCTCCAATGAAACATTGTCTAAGTCCTTTCCTCTCCGATGAGCTCGCGTAGATCTTCGAGCACGGCGGAAATGCTCAGCACCGAGAACTCCTGTCCCTCGTACTGGATCCGACCGGTGATCGGCGAACCTCCCCTTGCTTCCTTGGCGGGCTTGCGGCGGCGAGGGGAATCCGGGCTGCTGTCGGCCGCAGCTTCGTCCAAGTCAGCCTCGCTCTCCGCATCCACCAAGAACAACCCTACGACCTCTTCGACGGCTAGGGCCACCGGCGCCTCCCGGCACAACAACAACCAGTGGGCGCGCCGAGCTTCCAAGCTCAACAACTCCGCTAGCGAGTAACAGGGGTAGAGCTTGCCCTCGACACTGCTCAATCCCAAGAGCTGGGGCAGCGACGTGGGCAGCGGCACGACCTCGCCGCGGGAATGGAAGGTCAGCAGCTGAGAAACGTCGATGGCCAACCACCGCTGACCGCAGCGCACCCCCAGGTAGCGGATCTGCGGCCTGCGGGCGTCCTCCCAAGGCTCGGCGAAGGCATCGTCGAATTCCCGACGCAGCCTTTCCACCGCCACCGGCTCCTCCCGGGCATCCGCCGCCGGCCCGCTCACGCGTCTTCCTCCAGACCCGTTTCCTCCAGGGTGGCCAGCTGAGCCCGGCAGAGCTCCACCAGCGCCTCCCGGCGGAAACCGCCGCCGTAGAGCAGGAGCTGCGCCGACTCAGTGCCGGCGAGCAACCGCTCAGCCTTCTCCAGATGCTCCTGGGCCTGCTCCGAATCTCCCCGCCGCATCGCCAACCGCCCGAGGTGCAGGTGGGCCATGGTGAAATCTTGATCGAGGTGCAAGGCCGTTTCGTCCTGCCGCCGCGCTTCCCGCAAATCCCCTTCCAGCTCGGCGCACAACGCCAGCAAATAGCGGGCGCCGGCGTGGAGGCCGTCTAACTGTTGAATTTCCCGGCAGGCCAGCCGCGCCCGGGCCACGTCCCCGCGATTGGTTAACAACACCGCCAACAAAGTCCAGGAATCCACATCCTCCGGGTGCTGGCGAGCCAACTCCTCCGCCAACTCGAGAGCCTGATCGAAGCGCTCCAGGTTCATCAGTTCCAGAACCCGAGCTCGGCGATCCCGCCCGTTCAGCCCTTCCCCCGGCTCTTCGGCGACGGCGGCCGTCTCGTTCCCGGGGCCGTCCACCCCCGCCAACCGCCGCCGCGGCGGGGCCGAGGATGATACCGCTCCCGAGGCCACGGTGTCGCCCCGGAATCCTCGGGCCACCGTCGAATCCTTGCCATCGGCCTCAGCCTGCGAAGTCTCAGCAGGCTGGCGCCGATAGTAGAAGGTGCCGTGGGTGTGCTCGACCTGAAAGTCTTGACTGATGCCGCGCAGGGTCTCGGTGTGGCCGAGGAAGAGAAAGCCGTCGGGCTCCAGAGACCGGGAGAACCGTTGAATCAGATCCCGGGTCAGAGAAAAGCGGAAATAGATGATCACGTTGCGGCAGAAAATGACGTCGAAGCGCGAGCGGCCGAAAAAGTTCCCGTCCTCGTGAGCCAGATTGCGCTGCTCCAGACGCACCATGGAGCGGATCCTCGGCGAGAGGATGAAGCGATCCCCGCGCTGACGAAAATAAGCGTGCTGCATCTCCTCGGGAGTGCTGCGCAGCGACCAGCGAGAGTAGCTCCCCTCCTGGGCGTGATCCAGTGCCCGGCCGTCGAGATCGAGACCGGTGATCTCCACCCGCTCCAGCAGCGCCGGCCAGTAGTGGGCCATGACCATGGCGAGGGAGTAGGGTTCCTCGCCGCTGGCGCAGCCCGCCGAGAGGATGCGCAGGGATTGGGAACGGGGACGGCTCTCCAAGAGCTCCGGGATCACCCGCTCCGTAAACGCCGAGAATTGCTCCCGGTTGCGGAAGAAATGAGTCTCACCGACGGTCAGCAGCGTCGCCAACTCCCGCTCCTCGTTGCTGCCCAGAACGCCTTCTTCCAAGCGCACCAAATAATCGTTGGCGTTGGCCATCCCCAAGCTCGTGAGGCGTCGGTAGAGCACCCGCTCCAGGCTCTCCGCCAAGGGCCCTTCCAAGAGCAGCCCCAGCCGACGACCGACATAGCGGCGAAATCGCTCCAGGTCACTCGCCAGGACCGGAGCGATCATCGAGAATCCCCAATGGAGGAATCTCCAGCAGCAGCCTCGTCAGAGGCAATCGATCTGTGGGGTAGGTCCAAGGCCTCGACGATGCGGGCGGTCTCCAAACAGACCAGAATCTGGCGATCGAGGGCTCCCAGGCGACCGACGGCTCCCGCCGCCGCTTCCGAGAGCAAGTCGGCGCGGTCGAGCTCCTGCGCATCGAGCCAGCGCACCCTCTCCACCGCGTCCACCGCCAGCACCGGCGCCTTGGGATCGTGCAGCGTGACCCAGCGGCCTGCTGGGCGTGCATCCGATGGGCCGGCATCCACTGGGCCTGCATCCGTTGGGCGCCGTCCTCCGACCCCTTCATCGTCGAACAATCCTGCCAGCCGCAGAACCGGCAGCGAGCGCCCCCGGACCACCGCCACCCCGGCGACTTCCGGTGGTGCCCCCGCCACCTGGGTCACCGCCAGAGGGCGCAACACCTCTCCGACCTCGCCCAAGGCCAGAGCGCAACGTACTCCACCGGCGATGACGATGAGAAACGGCTCTTTGCCCTGCCGATCTCCACCACCGACGGTCCAGCGGAGCTTGGATGGATTGGACTGCTGCATGGGTCCCTTCGAGGACGGAGTTCGAAGCGTGGATCTCGAGGATGTTCGGGGCTGCCGCGCAGGGCACATACTACCTGTAGCGGCCTACCTGTAGCGGCAGTCCCCTGCCGATAGATACGAAGCAAGGTTTATACCCGGCCTCGAGCTCCCGGTGCCAACCCCCGGCCCACGGACCTTCAGATCCCGGCGAGCCCTGGTACGGCCGTCAGGATCGCCCCAAGGCTGGTAAATCCTGCTCTCCGCATTGCAAGACCTGCACCCCTCCAGACTTTCACCATGGGCTGTTAAACTGTCTTCGATGGGGAGCCTTCCTCGTCGTTCCAACGAGATCTTCGCCCGCCTCAGGAGTCAGCAATGAATATCTACAAAGTACTTCCGGATCTCAAAAAGAAGCGCCAGATGCACCTCTGGCATACCGCCCTGCGCTCCCAGTGGTCGGCGGAGGACGTCCAGTGGGACAAACCCCACCGCATCACCAGCCGCAAATTCAAAGAAGAGCTGGCCAAGGTGCTGACCCCGGTGCTCATGGGCGAGCAGGCGGCGCTGTACTCGGTCTCCGGCCTGATCCCCATCCTCGGCCACCGTTCCGAGGTGGAGAGCCAGTTCTATCTCACCACCTGGGCGGTGGACGAAGCCCGCCACACCGAGCTCTTCGCCCGCTTCTATCAGCGGCTGGACCAAGAACCCCTGCCCATCCGCCGCTTCCCCGCCGGCTACCTCTTCCAGAGCCGCATCGTCTCCAAAGAGCCGGCGGAGTGGCTCTCCGGCGTGTTGATCAGCGAGGTGCTGGCGCTGCTGATCATGGAAGAGTTCAAGCGCCTGGACATCGACCCGGTGCTCAGCGATGTCTCCGACGGCATCCTCGGGGACGAGGCGCGGCACCTGGGCTTCAACCACATTTATCTGGAAGATCGCTTCAGCCAACTCTACGAGCAAGATGCGGCGGAGGCGGAGAGCTTCAAGGAGCATCTCGCCAAGCGGCTGGACTACGTACTGGAGGGCGTGCCGCCGATCTTCGAGGCGCTCAAGACCGAGCTCGACTCCATCGGCCTCGCCAGCGACGAGGTGATGCACAAGCTGGGCAAAGAGACCCACCGCCGCCTGCTGCGCTCGGTGGAGGCGGGCCGCCGGGTGGCCCAGCGCCAGAGCCAGGCCAGCCGGCTCTCGGAGGCGGAGACCGTCGGCGCTTGAGCCCTCCCGCCGAGACCCTCACCGCCGCCCTGCTGCGCGCCGCCGAGCGCTTCCCTCAGCGGGGCGTCGCCATCTATGACGGCCGCGGCCGCCGGGCCGAACGGCGCAGCTACCAGCAGCTGCTGGCTTCGGTGCAAGCCTGCGCCTCCCAGCTGGCGGGGCTGGGAGTGCAGCCGGGGGAGCCGGTACTGGTCTCCCTGCCCACCTCCTGGGAATGGATGGACGCCTGGATGGGCGCCCTGCTCCTGGGCGCGCTGCCGGTGGCCATCGCCCCCGCCGGCGCCATGGGCTCCTCCGTCGCCCACACCCAGCGGGTAGCGGCGATCCTCGATCTGCTGGGGGCGCGGCGGGCGGTGGCCGGCACCGCCCTGCGCACCGGCGCCGAAGAGCTCGGCCTCGACGGGCTGGCCCAGGCGGTGATCACCCCCGAGGAGCTGCGGGCGATGACCGCCATCGGCTTCACCGCTCCCCAGCCGTCCCCGGACGACCTCGCCTTCCTGCAGCTCACCAGCGGCTCCACCGGGCTGTCCCGGGCGGTGAAAATCTCCCATCGCGCGGCGGTGCACAACGGCCTGGCCAGCGACGAGGCCATCGGCGCCCCCCACGGCGCCGCCGCCAGCACCTGGGCCGAGAGCATGGTCTCCTGGCTTCCCCTGCACCACGACATGGGCCTGGTGGGCTGCCTCTTCCTGTGCCTCAACCGCGGCCTCGACCTCTGGCTGCTCAACCCCACCACCTTCCTGGCCCGCCCCCGGCTGTGGCTCGAGAACCTGGGCAACCACGGCGTGTGCTTCGCGCCGGCGCCCAACTTCGGCTACCAGCTGTGCGTCGAGCGCATCGCTCCCAAGCAGCTCCAGGGCCTTGATCTATCCCGCTGGCGGGCTGCCATGACCGGCGCCGAGATGGTCCGGCCGGAGACCGTCGAAGCCTTTTGCCAACTCACCGCCGGCTGCGGTTTCCGTCCCGAGGCCTTCCGCCCCTGCTACGGTCTGGCGGAGGCGACCTTGGCGGTGACCTTCGACCGCCGCGGCGAAGGCCTGCGCACCCTGCCGCTGCCGGCGGGGGCGGACACCGGTCTGGGCCTGGGGGACGTGGCCTGCGTCGGCGAAGCGGTGGCGGATACGGAGCTGCGCATCGCCGGCCCCGCCGGGCGGCCCCTCGCCGAGGACCGCATCGGCGAGGTTTGGGTGCGCGGCCCCGGCGTCTTCGACGGCTACTACAACGATCCCGAGGCCACCGCCGAATCCCTGGTGGACGGCTGGCTGCGCACCGGTGACCTGGGCTTCCTCCACGACGGCGAGCTCTACCTCACCGGCCGCACCAAGGACGTGCTCATCCTGCGCGGGCACAACCTCATGCCCCACGAGCTCGAATGGCTGGCGGAAGAGGCCATCGGCGGCGGCGGCGCCCAGCGCTGTGGCGCCTTCTCCATCGCCCGCAGCGGCGCCGGCGAGGAGCCGGTGTTGGTGCTGGAGGTGGACAGCCGCAGCCAGGAGAACCTGGAAGAGCTGGAGCGGGAAATTCGACAGCGCATCGGCCGCGCACTATCCTTGCCCCTCGCCGACCTGGTGTTCGTACGCCGCGGCAAGATTCCCAAAACCACCAGCGGCAAGGTTCAGCGCCGGCAGCTGCGCCAGCAATATCTGGACGACGAGCTGGAGGCCCTGATCTGAGCCCTGGATCGAGACCCCAGACCCAGGGGCCCCAGACCCAGGCTTCAGGTCGAGCTCGGGGCCGGGCTCCGGGCTGCGGCCTTGCCCTTGATCAACCTCTTGGAGACGAGAGCAGACCATGAAGATCGACGAACAAAAGAAGATCGCCACCTCCGTCATCGCGGAGATCAGCGGTACCGATGCCGGCGAGATCCAGCCCCAGATGGACCTGGTGGCGGAGCTGGGCATCGACTCCCCCAAGGCCTTGCAGCTGCTGGTGGAGCTGGAGGACCGGCTGGAGATCGAGATCAGCGACGAGGAGGCCGCCGGCCTCGACACCGTCGGTGACATCTACCAATTCCTGGAGGCCCGGTCTGTGGAGGCAAAAGGCTGAAGCTTCAGGGCTTCCGACTGCGACTGGCGGCCTCCTTGCTGCGCTGGGTGATCCAGCTCTTGGGCGCCACCTGCCGGGTGCAGGTGGTGACCGGTGCCGGCGTGCTCGAAGAGCTGGCGGCGAGCCGCCGGCCGGTGATCTTCAGCTTTTGGCACAACCGGGTGCTCTTCTGCGCCTACACTCTCTACCGCCGACTGCTGCGCAAGGGCTACCCCATCACCATCCTGGTCAGCCACTCCGGCGACGGCGCCCTGGGAGCGCGGCTGGCGGAGCTGTGGCGGGCGCGGGTGGTGCGCGGCTCCAGCTCCCGCGGCGGCAGCGCCGGGTTGCGCAAAATGTACCGGGCGGTGCGGGACGGCAGCGCCGCGGTGACCATCCCCGACGGCCCCCGAGGCCCGCTGTACCGCGTACAACCCGGTGCGGTAGTGCTGGCCCAGATGGCGCAGGTGCCGATTCTGCCCCTGGCTTTCAGCGCCGACCGCTACTGGGCGATAAGATCTTGGGATAGGCTGATCGTGCCGAAGCCCTTCGCCCGGATCCGTCTCGCCGTCGGCGAGCCTCTGGAGATCCCCCGGGAGCTTACGGAGGGCGACCTGGAAGCCCAAAAACACCGGCTCGAAGAGACTCTCAACCAGCTCGTCCAGCAGGTGGAGGCCACCCCGGGCCAGAACCCCGACGGCAAAGGCCCGCACGACGGAAGCTCGGGCGGCAGCTGATCGGATCCGTACAACCCGACGCCGCCGTACCAACCCAAGGGAGCCACGGCCCCCGCGGCCGTCGACTGGAGGAAGACGACCATGGAATCTGTATCGCATCCGGAGATGGAGAAAATCATCTCCTCGTGGAATCGGGACACCCTGCTCAGAGAGCTCACCGAGCGGGGCGACGACTTCAGCACCGAAGCCCGGGCGTTCATGCACGCCGAGCTGCTGCGCCGGGGGGTCACGGAGGAGGAGATCCAGCTCGCCGCGGAGCGCTATCGCGCCCACCTCTCGGAGCGTCAATTCACCCACGACGAGCTGGTGGTGATCCGCACCTTCGACGCCATGACCATCGCCGAAGCGGCGCGAGACGAGCTCGAAAGCGCCGGCATTGCCTGCCTGCTCCACGGCTCGGACCATCTGCTCTTCGGCCCTGGTCTGCTGCGGGTGGGCCCTGATCCCATCACCATCAAGGTCGCCGAGCACGACGCGCCTCGGGCCCGCCAGGTGCTGGAGAGCTTCGCGCTGCCGGTCTCCGAGGGTGAAGCCGGGAACGACGAAGAAGAGTAATCAGGCTCCCGGCGGCTCTCGCCGGGGCTCGGGCCCTGGGCCCTCCACCACCGAGGCCAGGGCCGCATCCAGCTCCGGCGCTCGCCGCTGCCAGAAGTACCGCTCCATGGCGGGAGCCACCGATCCAGGCTCCCGCCACACCGAGCCTGTCCGCTCCAGCCGGCCCGCCAGCTCTTCGATGCGCCTCGCCAGCGCCCCGCTCTCCGGCTCTCCAGATTCACCGCTGAAGAGATGCTCCTCCTGCGCCGCCGGCGATAGAGGGGCCAGGAGCTCCGGATAGGCCAACCGCCGCGGCAGCAGCGGAAAAGCGCCGGCGGCCATGGCCTCCACCGCCCCCAGGCCAAAGAACTCGTGATCGGCGGTGGAGACGAAGACATCCGCCGCTGCCAGCTCCCGCCAATAGTCCCCTCGGTCCTCGGCGTAGCCCCAATGCCGTATTCGCTCCCCGAGGCTTTGGCGGGCGTGGTGGAAGATTTCCGGAACCTGACGAAAGCTCTGCCCCAGAACGCTGACCCGAAAGTCCACTCCCCGCTCCCGCACCAGCTCCAACGCGGCGAAAAAAGCCTCGGGATTCTTGTCGTGCTCCCAGCGCGCCGCCCACAGCAGCCGTAGCGGCCCCGGCTCCCGCTCTTCCGAGCGTCCCGGCCCCTTGCCACTTTCTGGAGGCTCGATTTCCGGGCAGACAATGCCCGGAGGCTCCACCACCGAGCGCTCGGTGATGCGGGCCATCAACCCGTCCACTCCTCGCTCCAATCCCAGGTCCGGCAGCTGGCGCAGCAACTCCTCCGCCGCCTCCGAGAAGGCAGCGCGATGGAAGGCCGAGTTGAACCACACTCGGTCCGCCGCCAGGGCGGTGACCACGTTGGTGAAGCCGAAATGGAGATCCCGAGGGTCTGGGTGACGCACCGGGTAGGTGAGCTGATTCTCGTGAAAATAAACCACCCGCGGCAGCGCCGCCACCGCCGCCGGCGCCAGCCCCGCCAGCTGAGCCAGGTCGAGCATGTCGGTGGCGAAGAGCACGTCCCACGGCCCTTGGTCCGCGACCTCCGGCCGCTCCAGCTCCGCCGCAAAGCTCAGGGGAGCCTGGCGCATGCGCCATTTCCACTGGTAGGCGGGAAGGGTGAGGAGGGTCCAGCGGTGCTCGCTGGCGCCGATCCAACCGTCCAGGAAGGCGCGGTGGCTACCGCCGTAATAGGGCTCCAGAGCCAGAACCTTGAGACTCGTCATCGGGTAGTGTCCGGCCCCGCCAGCGGCCAACGAGGAGGGCCGGAGGGCTCACCCCGCCTGCAGCCGCTCCTGCATCCATTTGAGCAAGCCGCCGCGCAGGATCATGTCCACCTGCCGTTGCGACAGCGTGTGCTGCACCTGGTAGCTGCGATCCCGACTGCGGTTGCGCAGCTCCAGCTCCCGGCCCTGCTGAATCGCCGCGCGGGCATTCTCCAGCACCAGCACGTCGCCGGCCTGGATCGAGTCGTAGTCGTGATCGTCGGCGAAGGTGAGGGCGAGGATGCCGAAGTTGGCTAGATTCTGCCAGTGGATGCGGGCGAAGCTCTTGACTAGCGCCAGCCGCAGCCCCAAAAAGCGTGGCGCCAAGGCCGCGTGCTCGCGGCTCGACCCCTGACCGTAATTGTCCCCTGCCACCACCGCGTGCCCCCCAGCGTCCCGCACTTCCATGGCCCGGTCGTGGTAGGTGGGATCGAGAATGTCGAAACAGAACTCGCTGATCTTCGGGATATTGCTGCGGAAGGGCAGCACCCGGGTGCCCGCCGGCATGATCTCGTCGGTGGAAATGTCATCCCCCATCTTGAGCAGCACCGGGATCTCCAAGCGGTCCGGCAGCGGGTCGAAATCCGGGAAGGAAGCGATGTTCGGTCCCTTCACCAACTCCACCTTCGCCGACTCCTCCGGGGGCAGCGGCGCCTCCAGGTGGTCGGTGAGGATCACCGGATTCTCCGGTTCTTCAACCCGTGGATACTCCATGTCCAGGGTGCGGGGATCGGTGATCTCGCCGGTCAAGGCCGCCGCCGCGGCGGTCTCCGGGCTCACCAG